>DATFXC010000125.1:0-6166 GCA_035258625.1 Candidatus Udaeobacter sp.
GCTACTGGTGATCGGCGTAAAACCGTACGTATCGCCGGATGCCAGCAAGGCGCTGATGGCATTCGCGCTCTTTACGACCGCAGTGATCTTCAACGTTGCGGCGATCGCCAATAACAACTTGCAGGACCTCAAGACCGGACAGCTGGTTGATGCAACACCATGGAAGCAACAAGTCGCGTTGATTTTCGGCGTCATCGCGGGCGCGTTCGTCATTCCGCCGGTGCTCGATCTTGTGAATCACGCTTACGGTTTCGTCGGAGCCCCGGGCGCTGAAGCGCGTGCGCACCCTTTGCCCGCGCCCCAGGCAGGATTGATATCGTCACTCGCGCAAGGAGTCATCGCTGCTGATATCGACTGGAGTTTGATCCGGATCGGCGGATTGATCGGCATTGGTATCATCTTGCTGGACGAGATCCTCGCGCGCACGACACGACATATGCGTGTGCCACCGCTGGCGGTCGGCCTCGGCATTTATCTACCCACCCAGAGCACTCTGATGATCGTGGTCGGAGCCGTTGCTGGGTGGTTGTTCGATAGGCGCGCTGACCGCACCGCGAAACCAGAAGCAACGAAGCAGCTTGGCGTGCTGCTCGCATCTGGGTTGATCGTCGGCGAAGGCATTATCGGCGTGGCGATTTCGGCGATAATCGTCTTTTCCGGCAAAGACGCACCGCTGGCACTGGTCGGGCCCGGCTTCGAAACCGCTGCCAAAATCCTGGGTGGACTTGGTTTCGCGGCGATCGCGATTGGGCTGTATCGCTGGATCCTCCGACTTGCACCGGCCAGAGGACAATGAAGCGAAAATGGAACTGGCCGATCTGGGTCGGCTTCGTTGTCGTAGTCGCCGGGCTGTTCTCCTATGGGTTTTTCGCCCAGTTTCCAATCACGCGCGATTTTCCTTGGGCGAATTTTTTGCTCTTTGGGATCGGCGGGGCGTTGTTGATACTTGGTCTGTTCCGCGCGTTCGGTCGACCGCAGGTTTACCGCGGAAAGATTTTCGGATCGCTCTTCACCGCGATTGCTGTGCTCGTTGTCGCGTTTTTTAGCTACCAAATCTTCTACGTCCTGCGGCAGGTGCCGGCCTCAGCTGGCGCCCCGCGCGTTGGGCAAAAGGCGCCTGACTTTATACTCCTGGATCGAAATGGAAAACCCGTCGGCCTCGGCGATTTGCTTTCCGGATCCAGAGCTGTCGTGCTGATTTTCTATCGTGGCTTTTGGTGACCGCTCTGCAACTCCGAGTTACGGAGTTTTCAGCAACATCTTTCAGAATTCGACGCGCGTGGCGTTCGTGTCGTCGGCATCAGCGTCGATCCGCCGGAGATTAACCGACACCAATCGCAAAAACTTGGTTACACATTCTCACTACTGTCCGATCCGAAGACGCAGGTCATTCGGCGTTACGATGTCTTGCATCCCGGGGCGGGACCGAAAGGAGCGGACATAGCGCGCCCAGCTGAATTTCTCCTTGATTCAAATGGCGTCGTTCGCTGGGTGAATCTCACCGAGAACATTGCCTTGCGTGCGCGCCCCGAGCAGGTGCTCGAAGCATTGAATCGACTCAGCCCTGCTGGCCAATGATTGACGCCCCTTTGCCGAATCAATAGGTTGAGCGCGCGTGCATTCGGAACTGGAACAACTGCTCGTTCTCCAAGATCGGCAACAAAAGATCAGACAGATCCAGACTGAGATTAAAACGCTGCCGTTGGAACGCGCGCATCTTCAGTCGCAACTGGCCGCAACCGCAGCGGGTGTTGAATCGCTGAAGCAGAAGGGGCGACAGGTCGAAGTTGAGCGCAAAAAACTGGAACTCGACGTGGGCACACGCACCGAAAGCATTTCGCGTCTCAAGACGCAGCAGTATCAAACCCGGAAGAATGACGAGTTTCAGGCGATTGGCCACGAAATTGAGCGGTACGAAAATGAAATTCGCAAACTCGAGGATCAGGAACTCGAATTGATGATCGAGGTCGACAAGCTCAAAGGCGAAATCGAAGCGGCGGATAAAAGCGCGCGAGCAACTAAAGAAAGCATCTCGCGGCAATTGACCGATCTCGAAACCAAATCAAAAGCGCTGGGATGTCAGCAACAGGAACTCGAAACCGAGCGGGAAGCGCTTGCTGCTCAAATCGACGCCGATTTGCTCGATCAGTTCGAACGGCTCTTCAACAGCAAAGGAGACGCAGCGGTGGTTGCCGTGGAACATGGTGTTTGTACCGGTTGCCACATGAAAGTAACGACTGCGACTGCATCGCGAGTGAAAGCGGGAAAAGAAATCGTTAGCTGCGAAAACTGCGGACGAATCTTATTCCTCGAGCAATGAAAGGTAAAAGAGTTACAAGGGTTACAAGAGTTACTTTGTTGAGGTGTGCGATGCTTGGAGCGCTTGTAACTTTTGTAACATTGTAACCTTAAGCATTTTGGTCACACGTTGAATCGAAACAGAATCACGTCACCGTCGCACACTTCGTAATCTTTGCCTTCCAAGCGCAGTTTGGCGGCTTCGCGTGCTTTCGCGAAGGAACCCGCCGCGACCAGGTGATTATAATGAATCGTTTCCGCCGCGATAAAGCCACGCTCAAAATCGGAGTGAATCGCGCCAGCTGCGGCGGGCGTTTTCTCGCCAGCGTGAATCGTCCACGCGCGCGTCTCTTTTTCGCCGGTGGTAAAAAACGTGCGCAGCCCGAGCAGGTGATACACAGCTCGGATCAGCGCGTGCACACCACTGTCTTCCACGCCGAGACCGCATAAATATTGGAGCGCCTCCTGTTCGCTTAGATCGACAAGTTCGCTCTCGATCTGCGCGCTGATTACGATCGCTTCCGTGGCGAAATGATGTCTGGCGTAATCTTGAACGAGATTCACATATCGTGTTCCGGGCTTCCCCGAGTCGCCCTTGGAAATTGCTGCCAGATCCGATTCCGCCACGTTGCAGGCAAAAATTGTCGGCTTTGAGGTCAGCAGGAAGAAACCTCGTGCAATTGCCTTCTCTTCCGGAGTCAATGCCGCAGTGATCGCCGGCTTCCCGCGGTCGAGATGCGCGAGAAGTTTTTCGATGATCGCATTTTCAATAATTGCTGCTTTTTCGCCGGCGTGCAGTTGCTTCTGGATTCGGTCCCGTCGTTTCTGCAAGGAAGCTAGATCAGCCAGCACGAGCTCGGTATTGATAATTTCGATGTCGCGGATGGGATCGATAGCCGCGCTGACATGATGAACGTCCGGGTTTTCAAAACAACGCACTACCTGCACGATCGCCTCCACCTCGCGAATGTGATGAAGGAATTGATTGCCAAGGCCTTCGCCTGCGCTCGCGCCTTTCACCAGGCCGGCGATGTCCACAAACTCAATCGCCGTTGGCGTAGTTTTCTTCGAGTGAGAAATCTCGGCGATTTTTTCCGGCCGCGGATCGGGCACGGTTACCACGCCCACGTTCGGATCAATCGTGCAGAAGGGATAATTCTCCGTCGGCGCCTTGTGGGTGCGTGTGACCGCATTGAAGAGCGTCGATTTCCCGACGTTCGGCAGGCCTACGATTCCAGCACTTAGCATTTAGCCAGAGATGAACACAGATTTACTCGGATCGTCTTGTTTTTTCGCCACGGAGAATCTGTGTTTCGTCGGTGTAAATCCGTAGCTAAAACTCTCTCGGGCCGGCGGGATTTGAACCCGCATCGCTTTTCCTCGCTTTCATAGGTATTTCCCTCTAGAATTCGTGCAAGATAATGCATTGACGTGCAAGCCATTTGTCCTAAATTGTCCTAAATATGACAACGGTTAAAGTCGGCAACACGGTAGTTAAAATCTATCATTGGCGGTCAAAATCGGGTTACGATCAATTCAAAGTTTCTTATCACGAGGCCGGGAAACTAAAGCGCGTAACATTTGGCAGTTTGGCGAAAGCGAAAGCACGCGCAAACGAGATCGCCGTTCAGATCGAGCGCGGCGAACGCGAGGCACTAAAGCTTACCAGTTCTGATCGCTCAACTTATCTTCACGCGCTCGAACTCCTCAAGCCAACCAGGATTCCACTCCACGTCGCTATTGAGGAATACCTTTCTTTACGGAAGCCTACTCTTCGCCCGAAAAAGCTTTTGCCCGACGTTGTGGCAGAACTGTTGGAGGATAAGAAGGCTAACGGCGCCAGTGTGCGTTACATGGAAGATCTACGCCGGCGCTTGAATCGGTTCGCTCAGTCATTCCGCACAAATGTTGGAAGCGTTACAGCTGGCCTGATCGAGAAATGGATTCTAAGCCTTAAAGTGACTCCTCGCACGAGGAACAACTATCGCGCCGCTATCGTGACGCTCTTTCGTTACGCTCGGAAACACGGTTACTTGCCGAGGGAGCAGCAAACCGAAGCCGATCTTGTGGACAAGGTGAAAGATCGCGGAAAGAAAATTGAAATCCTCACCCCGAAGCAAATGGCGAAATTAATGGCCAAAGCTAAAGGGAAGATCGCGCTGTATCTCGCCTTGGCAGGTTTCTCCGGGATTCGCTCGGCTGAACTTCTGCGGCTCGATTGGAAAGATTTTAATTTCGCTCGGGGCCACATCACCGTGGGAGCGGAAAAGTCAAAAACAGCAACGAGGCGCTTGGTCCCGATTTTGCCAAATCTTGCCCAATACCTGCAACCGTATCACCGAGCGACCGGCCATTTGTTTAAGTTTAAAGACGACAAAAGAGCAATAGCCTGGACGAGAAAGAACGGCGTCGATCCGTGGCCGATCAATTGCCTCAGACACAGTTACGCTTCGTATCGTTTAGCCGCGACTGCGGATGCTGCGCGAGTGGCGCTCGAGCTTGGCAATAGTCCGGCGAAACTCTTCAGCAACTACCGCGAGCTTGCGGACGAGCAGGAAGCGAAAGCGTGGTTCGCTATTCCGAAGCGTTCAAAGAAGATTGTTCAGTTTGCGGCGTAGTTTCTGAACGGGTAGGCAACGTCTTGCGGCGTAGTGTCTGTGGGGGCCTGATCGATTTTTTCAGGTAGATCGAAAAATTCTAAGGTCTGGCGCTCAACATGCGCCTCAATTCCCTGGAGAAGCGAGATAAGAACCAGCCGACTCGAGTAGTTGCATCTCGATAGATGCAACTCGAATAGGCACTCGGCAAAGCCGATGGCTAGTTTTTTGTCTCTGTCGCTGATTCCCGTCCCGTTGCTGAGCATTTCCTGCAGCTTATCGATTCTCTGTTGACGACGCTGACTATTTCGGCCAGCTCTGCTTGGTCTCGCTCTCGTTCGTTCTATGTTTTCTGTTGTCTCATTCCACCGCTGAATCCACTGGCGCAGTTCTGCGGAATTATACCATCCGACGCGCTGATATTTCCCGCTAGGCCGCCCGCCTAGGTGTTTTTGCTTTCCAGGGATTTTCAGTCCTCTGGCTAGGAGTTGCCGAAGCCGCCTTGAACTGATCCCAAGTTCCTTCGCGATATCATTGATCGTCAAAATGCGTTTTGTCGTCATTGGGAGAATCTGAAATGTGAAACCCTGACGGTGACATCGCATGCGAAGCATGCGCGAGCAAATACAAGATAATACTGGCAGCAGTGAAAATCTGCTGAGCAAAACACAGGCAGCACAACGACTCGGGGTATCGGTCAGAAACCTCGATTACCGTGTAAAGGATGGATCAATTCCGTTCGTGAAAATCGGGAGGCTACTCCGATTTATCCCGAGCGACATCGAGAAATTCATCGAGGCGCACAAAATCGGAGGCTAATCCGATGATTCGTCGCGCGCCGAATCGAGATCGCTGGGTGACCGTCGATAACCGAGCGGTGGAGGATCCCCGGCTAAGTCTTAAAGCAAAGGGACTGCTCGCGTATCTATTGAGCAGACCTGATAACTGGCGAGCATCGCCTGAGCACCTGGCCACAACCACAAGCAGCCGAGAGTACGCAATTCGCAATGCCCTAAACGAACTTAGGGACTGCGGGTACGCCAAGCTTACTCGGCCGAGGGGCGACAAGGGGCTGATCTCTGGTACCGAATGGGTAATTTCAGAGTTACCAACCGAGATTGCGGTTTTCCCGATGTCGGGGAAAACCGAGAGTCGGAAAACCCGAGTTACGGAATTTCCGCACGCTAATAATGACTTAAAGAAAACAAAGACTGAGAAGAAACAATCACTAGTAGCTACGACCCAACTTCGTTGGTCGGTAGCTGATGGTT
>DATFXC010000126.1:0-9327 GCA_035258625.1 Candidatus Udaeobacter sp.
TTGGGTGTTCCATCGTCGATCCGGGATCGAGCTTCATCACGCCGGTGAGATTCGCGATTGACTCCGCACCCGATAACGCCAGGATCACGCCAACGAATTGCACCCAAACAGTGGTGAAACTCTGATGCCGTGGCTCGAGAAATCGCGTCGTCAAATGCGGCGCACTGAGCGCGATCAGAAGAACCACTACCATTACGGTCGGCAGCGCCAGCGCTACAGCGAAACTTCCGGAATGTTTCGGCCCGAGATAGTTGATTGCGCCCATGACCAAAAGCACGCCGATCGTTGTCAGCGCGATATGGTCGCGCATAAATTTGATCCAAATGATATCCTCAGCGCCTGAAGTGATGTAGCTCAGCGCCGACCAACCGCTGAGAGCGGCCGTTACTGTCAAATCGGCTACGAGCAACAGGGCCCCTACCACGGCTAGCAAACGTCCTTGTGAACGCGCGGATGAGTAAACACCGCCGCCATCGGGGAAGTGACGACAGATGACGATGTAATTGATGCCGACGAGCGCGGTGACGGCGCAGACTGCGAGAATGATCGGCAGCGATGAAAATCCGGCGACGAGAAACGCGAGGCCAATTACATACGCTTTGCTGGTTCCCCAATCACCGTAGAGCAATGCGGCGGCGCGTCTCCAATCCAGATTGCGCGGTCGATGCACGCCTGCAGTCGCGTCGAGAACAACATCCTCTATTAGCTGCGCCATCAGTATTGGCCGAGAATCTCGATTGTGCGCTCGCTCGCTTGCAAGCTCTTTCTCGGCTACACGGAAGGCCCATTCTTTTTCGCGAAAGCTTTGGAGTGCGGCAGCGTTATGCCGCTTTTGGCTGGGCGCGATTCTTTACGCCAGCTGGCCGCTCACTGCTAGTCCTCCACACTCACATCTTCCACACTCAGGATGCGCATGCGCTTTCGATAGAGTCGCCCCCAAGCGCGCATTGCATCCACACTCGGCTGGAAAAACTTCTGCGCAATGAGCGTGGGCACAAACGCACTCAATATCACGACGGTCACAAGAATCGTGTACTGGCGCTGATCGATCAGATCGTTTTGCAAACCGAACAGCGCGGAAATCGTGCCGAAGGTGAGACCGGTAGCCATGAGGAGAGTCGTGTAACTCGCTTCGCGTTTGTTCATCCAGTGCATGCGCGCCAGTGGAAACACGCCGACGATTTTCGTCGCCATTTTCAAAATCAGAAAAGCACCGATGAGCAAAAGGCCAGTCCAAAGCGCTGGTAACGAGACGTACAAACCAGCTTTAATGAAATAGAAAGGCGTGAACACCGCGAATGCGATGCTGCGCATGCGATGAACGAGTGTTTTATCGCGAAGGAAAACGCCCGCGACCACTAGACCGATTAAGTACGCGGGCAGAACCGCTTCGCTTTTGGCCGCGGTCGCCAGACCACCGAGGAGAAACAGCACAAAGAAAATGAATTTCACTTCCGGCTCGCTGAGGCGGGTTGCGCCAAACCGCGTGATGATCGATTGCGTCCACTTCGGCATTAACCACAAAGCTGCCAGCGTGACGATAACAAAAACCAGCAGCCCAACGTTGTAGGTGGCAAACAAAGTACCGAGTGCGAGCACCGTTCCGAGGTCGGTGATGAAACACGCAGCGAGAATCATCTTCCCCATTGCCGTGTCAGTGAACCCACCCTCGATCATGACTGCATAAACGACCGCCACTGACGTCGTTGAAAGCGCGATGCCTGCAATTTGCGCCTCGTGCAGCTTCCACCCGAAAAAGTACTGCGCAAAGAACCAGACAACCCCGAACGGGATTGCGAACGACAGCACGCCGATGAACAGGCTCACCCGCCAGTTTGTCTTGAGTGATTGCGGATCGATTTCCGTGCCCGCGAGAAAAGTGAGGACCCCGCTGCCGAGCAGGGCGAGAAAATTCGTCCATTCGGTCGACTGTAAGACGTGATGGAGGTGCCCGCTGGACTGCGTAGCGGCAAAACCGAGTTGCAATGTGCCACCCTCAAAACCGACGGCCAGATTGCCGGCAGCGACACCAATCAAAATCTCAATGAGAGCGACCGAAATGCCGACGCGAATTGATATCAGGCTGGCGATGAGCGCCAGGCCCATCCAAATAGATGCAATAAACCAAACATTGTTAGGCATGATGACTCCTTCTTTTCGCAGGAGGCATCAGCTCAAGTGCGGTTCTTCTTCAGCGGAAGAAAGGCAAACTCCATTGCCCGATGTAAACGCTAGTTGCGCTATTTGCGTCGTGCAAGCATTCTGCACTTTCGGGAGCCGGTACCGAGGAAATGCCTAACCGGTGAACCGGTAGCCGATTCCCGGCTGCGTCTGGATTAAAGATGGTTTTGCCGGATCCGGCTCGATCTTTTGGCGCAGATGCGTGACATAAACCCGCAGGTACTGACGATGCTCCTCAGATTTCGGACCCCAGATTTCGCGCAGGATGTGGCGATGCGTGAGAACGCGTCCTGGATGTTTCACGAACAAGCGGAGCAAAGCGTACTCAGTGGCGGATAATTTGATTTCACGACCTGCGCGCGTGACTACATGCGCGGTAAGATCGACTACTAGATCGCCATTTTTAAATACGGAGACTTCTTCGGACGGCCGTGTCTTGCGTTGCACGGCGCGGAGGCGCGCAAGCAATTCCGGGGTGCTAAATGGCTTGGTAATGTAATCGTCCGCGCCGGCGTCGAGCGCCGCTACTTTTTCCTGCACATCATCACGCACCGTCAGCACAATGATCGGTACTTCGCTCCATTCTCGCAAGCGTTTGAGTACTTGCAGTCCGTCAAGGTCCGGCAGCCCGAGATCGAGCAAGACTACGTCCGGTTTGCGCGTGGCGATTTCCATTAGCCCCTGTTGCCCGGTGTCGGCTTCATGCACCTTGTAATTCTCGCCCTCGAGAACAAGCCGCAGCAGCCGCCGGATCTGAACCTCGTCGTCAATAATCAGCGCGACGGGATTCATTTAGCGGATGACACACGCACCGCTGGAGTTTTAACGGCGGACGCCTCCGCCTCGATATTTTCTCTCAGGGATACGTCTGTTGCCACAGATTCCGCGCCTGGAAGTTGCATCGCTTCTTTGATAGGCAAACGAATGGAAAACACCGCACCGCCCCCCTGGCGATTCTGTGCAACGATCTGGCCGCCATTTGCCTCGACCAATTGTCGCGCAATCGACAGACCGAGGCCAATACCACCGGGACGAGTGCGCGGACCGCGATAGAACTTTTGAAATATTTTTGATTCCTCTCCCGCTTCGAGACCAGCGCCACGATCAGCCACGGAAATGACCAGCATGGAATCATCGCGCGTGGCGGTCACTTCGATCAGTCGATCGCTTTTGCCATAACTCATCGCGTTTGAGAGCAACGCACTCAGCGCTTGCTGAATCAGGCCTGAATCCACGGAGACCGCCGGCAGGTTCTTAGCGATTTTAATATGCACGTCAGCTTCTTTCAGTCCTGAAGCGGCAACCGCTTCGTGCACCAGCTCCCCTGGATCGCACCACTCGCGAACCGGTTGAAGAAGGCCAGATTCCAGGCGCGTCGCGTCGAGCAAATTGTCGACCGTGTGGGTGAGGCGCCGCGCTGCTTGTTGTAACTCAGCGCTGTTGGGGCGTGGTTGTTGCAAAGCAGCGCTCATCGCGGCGAGTGGCGTCTTTAGCTCATGCGACACGGAATCGAAAAGCACTTTTTGTAGTTTCTGCGATTCACGCGCGACCTGAGCTTCACGGCTCTCTTGCAACGCGCGTTCTTTGTTTAGAAAAACAGCCAGTTGTGCTGCAAACGCATCCAGCAATTCGCGCTGCTCCAGAGTGGGCAATGTCTTTAGCCGCACACTTAGCACCCCCTCAGCACGATCGCCGGCGACCAGCGGAATGTGGAGGCATTCTGAATCAGGAAGCGTGTCAGTTGATTTTCCGGCGGCTTGTTTCTTTTGGAAGGCCCACATTGCGACGCTTTCGTCCTTTCTCGATGGCACAAACGTGCTCGCGGGATGTTGGGTCAGGCCATTTTCATCACGAAACCAAACTGCTGCATCCGCTTCAAAGAAATCTCTGATCAACTGTAATACTTTCGGAAGCGCTTCACTGAGATCGCGGCTCGCGGCCAGCGCACGTGTCAAACGATACAGAGCTGTGGCGCGTTCTTCCCGGCGGCGCTCGGCCTGTTCGCGTTCGTGCAATTGCGTGGCGAGATGTCCGATGACAACCGCGATGACGAAGTAAGCGCCAAACATCATGAAGTCTTCGAACTTGCTGATGTAAAAAGTGAAGCGTGGCGGGATGAACAGGAAATTCCAGAGCAGCGCACTCAGTGCAGCCAGAAAAAATGTCGGCCAGCGGCGCAATCGCATTCCGGCGATTACGACTGCGAACAAATAGAAAAGTGCGACCGCCCAATAGCCGATGTAGTTAAAGACCAACAATGAGAATCCCGTCACGACAGCGGCGATGCCAAGCGCGATTCCAAACTCCTGCCAAGGCGTGCGCGCCAAACGTTCTTCGAGCGATTCACGTTTCGGCTGCGCGCCTTCTTCGGACGGAATCATATGAATATCGATGTTGCCGCTGTGGCGCATCAGCCAGCGCAACAGATCAGGCTTGAGAAAACTGAACCAGGGCGTCCCCAGCGGTTTCCCCATTATGATTTGCGTAACATTGTTTTGTCGGGCGACACGCAGCAGCGCTTCGGCAACATCCCTCCCAGGCGTCGTAATCACCTCCGCTCCGAGCTGCCGCGCCAGTGCGATATAGCGAGTCAGTCGGGTTTGTTCTTCCTGTGAAAGCAGCCGAGGACCTTCGATGTTCACCACAATCCATGACGCCTCCATCGATGAGGCCAACCGGCGCGTGTAACGAATCAATCGCTCCGAGTACGGACTGGCGCTGACAGCGACCAGCAGCCGATCGGCACTTTTCCACGGACCCGGTATTCTTTGCTGCGACATGATTTCGCGCAGGTCGCGGTCGACATGCTCGGCCACGACGCGCAGCGCCATTTCGCGCAAAGCTGTGAGATTGCTCTCCCGGAAAAAATTTTTTGCTGCCCATTCCGCACGCTCGCCGAGATAGACTTTGCCTTCAGACAAGCGCGACAGCAATTGCTCGGGCGTCAGATCGACCAGAACAATTTCGTCCGCCAAATCGAGAACCGAATCGGGAACCGTTTCACTCACCGGCACGCCTGTGATTTGACGAACCGTGTCACTGCGACTGCCGACGTGCTGGACGTTAAGCGTGGTATAAACATTGATGCCTGCATCCAGCAGTTCGAGCACGTCCTGATAACGTTTTGGATGACGCGAGCCGGGTGCGTTTGTGTGCGCCAGCTCATCGACGACCGCGAGTTCAGGATGCCATGTGAGAATCGCATCCAGATCCATTTCGTTCAGTGCCGTCCCGCGATACTCGATCTGCAGTCGCGGCATGATTGGCATCCCTTCCAGTAATGCCTCCGTCTCTTTGCGCTCGTGGGTCTCGACAATACCCACCACCACTTCACAGCCTTCGGCTTGTTTCTGGCGCGCCGCCTGGAGCATCGCGTACGTCTTTCCCACACCGGGCGACATCCCGAAAAAAATCTTTAGCTTGCCGCGAGTGGACTTTGCTTCGTCGCGCTTCAGCTGCGCAAGAAGTGCGTCCGGATCGGGTCGCTCCGTGTCAGTCATGCGACAATTCTACTCCTTTGCCACGCTATCGCCACATTCCCTAGCAGCAGCACAAATGAACAATCTTGACCACGATCGGTAAATCAATCGAGAGACAGCAAATCGTTGCGGTGTAGATTCAACCGGCCGCATTATCGAGTGCGAAGACTTTTTGAATGGCGATCGCATGCGAGGAGGAAAAAGATCATTGTCCCCGCGACGGGCACTCCGATCAAGCCACGGTAGTCGTGACGAACGAACACACTCGTTAGATCGCCGAGCATGTTGATTGAAAGGATTATCAAAGCTAGCCACGTGCCCCATGGTTTAGTCCGCCATAGTCCGATCGCTGCGAAGAAACACGCTGTTCCGACTGCCAGCATAAGCACCAACGACCAATAGCCCAATGATTCAAACGCGAGCCGCGCATCAGGATTGAGTAGCCATAAGGAATCGAGCGCGCTACCAGGAAACAGAAGTAAACTAACGGTAAGCGCGCACATCATTGCACCAAAGGCAAAAAACGCTGCGAACCAGCGGTGAACTCCGGAAGTCCGCACCCGCGCAATGTGTCCTGCGGGTTTTCGCATGGTTCAAGTTAACCGGTTAGGCGGACTGGTTCGAGCCGAATCAAAAGCGATAGCCGAATCCGGTGAATACATTGTAATCGGGTGCGTTTTCGGTGAGTCCAAAAAACGCATCCACATCGATCGAAAAATTCGGAGTGACCTGATAAATCAAACCAGTGTCGAGTGTGCCGATCCATGGTCCCGAACCGATCGCGTCGTAGAATTCAACATACCCACTCAACTTGCCGACTATTGTGCGGGAGAGTCCGACCGGATTTTGCCACTGAACCTGCATTTGGCTGCTGCGAGATTTATCGAGAACATCTATTCTAGTCTGGGCAAACAGCGTGAAACCCAAAGGTAGCGAGTAATTCACCGGTAATTCAAAGCCGGGCTCCCAAACATGGTTTCCGGTATCGCCTGTATTCGTCGGTATCTTTAACGACGAAAGGAATCCAATCGCTAGTTTCCCGCCGTCATTTCCAAAAAGATTGACCTTAAGCCGCACGGTCGTATCGCCGAAGCCGCCCTGTTCGAGCGGTTTTCCGAAGCCGGATCCTCTGGTTCGCTTGTTCACGTAAAATTGCGGAAACACCTGAAAATCAATCCAATTCGTTAGGCCAAGCTTAAATTCGAGTTGCCAACGATCCACGTGCGAGTGCGCACGCCTTCCTGGTAATCGAGCGTCCAATTCACGACGTCGCTTTCAATTTGAAAAACGCCCGCATCGACCGTGTACGGGCTGTCGGTCTTGCTCGGTCGATCTGTGTTGTAAAAACGCCGCAAATCGACCGGCGTTGGATTGAAGAGAGTATATCGCGACTTGTCTGGCGTCGGCGTCGGGCTCGGGTCGGCAAGTATCGGGTCTCCGATCGCCACGCCCACAACGCAAACGAATATTGTCGTCACGGATCGCGCGGCGTTTTGCGGATCGTTCTTCGTAGCGTGATCAATGCACCTGTGCCGCGCCAATATACCCATTGCGGCCACATCCTAGGTTTCGGATTTTGGATGTCGATAACAAAGCCATCGACGAGGTGTGTACAACACACGCAAGCGTCGCACATAAAGGCCCCACGTTTTCGGAGCAGGACTCCAAATCTCGTCCAACTCGGCGAGTGGCCCCTTCAATCTTTGAACGCGGCGCATTGCACGTCGGCCCATAAGCCGGAGCGATGAGGCTTCATTTGAATCTGATGGAAATCGCGTTGCCAACAGACGGTAGATGATCGCGTTTTCTCGCTCGGTATGGATTAGATGATTTATCTTCCGTCTTAGTAGTCGCATTCCTTTAATAGTTCTTCTCCGACGAGCGATATTTTGTATCGATGGATCGTTGCTTGCCGCATGCCAAGGGACGACCGTAACGCTGAACCGGACATTAGCTATTCGTGTGACCTGTCGGTCCGAAGGCAGATGCTTGATCATGTAAATGCGGCAGTCAGTGAGAGGTACTAGTCGTTTTCACCAGGGGGGTAGCTGGGTAAAAGATCGAGCCAACTTCCGCGACAATGTTAATTAAATCGTTGCCGAAAGACGTTAAAAAACAATTAACAGTCAGCGGCTTAAATCTTGTGGCTACCAAGCAGAAGAAATAAGCCCCACTCGACAGGCGCTTTCGGTAAATGCCAGTTTAAACGAGGGAAGACGATCAACTCCACAACGAGTTGCACGCCGCTCGCGTTTGTCCGTCTGCTTTGGCCTGCACTGATTCGGACACACTCTATCGATCAGACCGTCGCTCTCGCTGGTCTTCCACGCTGGCCGGCGGTTGGCTGCAGCGATGGTCGGCGCAACATCAGTGCTGTGCAATGATAGCCAAAAATGCAAGGAGCAGAAACCAGGCGCTAAGCAAAAAAAGACCCAGGCCGGTGCTACGGACTTGTCGCGCGGTGATGCGGCCCTCGCGCGGCGCAATAGGAAGCGCAAAGTGTAGCAACCTAAACGAACGATGCGCAGTGTCGTTCGCTTGGCGAACAATCATGTCGGGCTTGAAGCAGTAAATCGTCGCGGGCACAGCGAAGAGCAAGCCGAGTATCAGTGTGAGTATCGCTCCTATTACCATCTAACGAGATAAAGATAAGCCACGGCAGGGTGGTGCGATACGCAAGTTGGACTTATTTCGTAACATGACAGTCGGACGTGTGCTAAAACAGACATTGCGGCCGGATCCAACGATATTGCTAAGAGAGATTCTCAACAGTCAGTTCAAAATTAGAAACGGTAGCCAAAGCCACTAAATACGTTGAAATCGGGAGCGCTGTCGGTCAGTCCAAAAAACGCGTTCACATCGATCGAAAAATTCGGAGTGACCTGATAAATCAAACCCGTGTCCAGTGTGCCAACCCAGGGTCCCGTGCTGACCGCGTCGTAGAATTCAACGTAGCCACTCAACTTGCCGACAATCGTACGAGAAAGCCCGATCGGATTTTGCCACTGTACGCGCATCTTGCTGCTGCGTGGTTTATCGAGAATGTCGATCCTCGTCTGCGCGAACAGCGAGAAACCCCACGGCAACGAGTAAGTCACAGGTAATTCGAACCCGGGTTCCCAAACATGGTTTCCGGTATTGCCGGTATTGGTGGGTATTTTTAATGATGAGAGGAATCCGATGGCCAGTTTTCCGCCGTCGTTGCCGAGCAGATTGATTTTTAATCGCAGCGTCGTATCCCCGAACCCGTCATTGTCGACCGGTTTTCCAAAGGCAGGCCCGCTGTTACGCGTGTTCACATAGAATTGCGGGAAAACCTGGAACTCCATCCAATTCGTTAGGCCGAGCTTGAAATTCGTGTTGCTAAGGATCCAGGTGCGAGTCCGAACGCCATTTTGATAATCGAGCGTCCAGTTCCATATATCGCTTTCGACTTGGAAAACGCCGGCATCCACTGTGTACGGGCTGTCGGTCTTGCTCGGCCGATCGGTATTGTAGGGACGCCGTAAATCGATCGGCGTTGGATTGAAAAGCGTGTATTGCGATTTGTCAGGCGTCGGCGTCGGGCTCGGGTCCGCAGAGAGCGCGCCGTCGATTGCCAACGCGAACATCCCAATGCAAATAACTACCTTGACCATAAGTGTTTTGAAACAGGGCGCGGGTTATC
>DATFXC010000127.1:0-16417 GCA_035258625.1 Candidatus Udaeobacter sp.
ATCGAGGAGCTGCAACGCGGTCTGGCTGCGGAATTGCCGGCCGGAATCGACGTCGAAATCGATGAGCAGTTCGACGCCATGCTCAGTTACAAGGCAAAAAACTACGCGCTTCTTACGAAAGATGGCGACGTCATCATCAAAGGCGGCGCGCTAAAGTCCCGTGGACTCGAAAAATTCCAGCGCGTCTTTCTGGAGGAAATGATCAAGATGATCATGCAGGGCAAACCGGAAGCGATCGCCGATTTCCGGAACGAATTCGAACGAAAAATCCGGAACCGCGAATGGAAAATCGAGATGCTGATGAAGACCGACACGCTCCAGGATTCACTCGACAAATATCGGGCTAAGATAGCCGGCTCAGTCCGGAATCGGGCTGCGGCCTACGAGCTGGCTCTCGCTAGAGGGGGGAATTACAAACCTGGCGACCAGATCAGCTATTATATCAAAGCCACGCCGAAGAAGGTCCCTGCCTACGAAGCTGCGAAACTTGCCAGCGAATTCGACCCACAAAATCGTGATGAGAACATCGATTATTATGTGGCGAAGCTCGATGACCTCGTAAAGAAGTTCAGCAGCCTTGTCATCAGTACCGGCTCGACTGCCAAACAGGAGAGTTTAGCTCTTTAGGAAATTGTTTGATTATGAACACACGAATTTTGTCACTCCTAGCACTTGTAGTTCTGGTCGCGGGCACTAACAGCGCCTTTTCATCTGAAAACAATCTCGAGCCAATCAAAGCCGAAATCACTAAGCGGCACGACGAGGCGGTAAAGCGGTTGCAGGATTGGATTGCGCAGGTTTCGATCGCAACCGAGGACCGCGGCTATTCGGAGGGTGCGGAGTACATGGCGAAGCTCGCGCGCGATGCGGGATTTCAGCAGGCGACTGTGATTACAACCGATGGCAAACCCGGTGTGTGTGCAACACTCGACGCGGGCGCGCCGAAAACTGTCGGGCTGTACTTCATGTACGACGTGAAACAGTTTGATCCGTCAGAGTGGTCGTCGCCCCCGACCGAAGCGCGGATCGTGGACAAACCGCCTCTCGGAAAAGTGATGATCGGTCGCGGCGCAGTGAATCAGAAGTGACCGGAAGCGGCGTTCCTCGCGGCCCTGCATGCGATTCGTGGTGCCGGCAAAAAGATGCCGGTGAATCTGCTAATGGTCGCCGAAGGCGAAGAGGAGATCGGTTCGCCCCATATTCCACAACTCGTTAGGCGATCGGAAGTGCTCGAGGCGCTGAAGAAATGCGTCGGGGTGTTCATGCCGCACGCGACTCAGGATTTGGATAGCATTGTGACGGTGAACCTCGGCTCAAAGGGCGTGATCGAGCTCGAGCTGGTATCGAGCGGCGAAAAGTGGGGACGCGGTCCGGCAAAGGACATTCATTCTTCGCTTAAGGCCATGGTGGATAGTCCGGCTTGGCATTTGGTCAAAGCGCTCAACACACTTGTATCCGAGGACGGTAACGTGATCATGATCGACAATTATCCGAAGCCGCTGCCGCTCACTGCTGAACAAAAAAGCGATGATTGAAAAAGTATCTAAGGTGCGCAGCGAAGCGCAGGCGAAGAAACAATACAGCGTGTAGCATTGGATCAACGATGTGCCGTGGGAGCAGGCGAACGAACGGCTCGAATCGCAGCCAACTGCGAACATCGAAGGTCTTGTCGGCGGTTACACTGGACCCGGCGGAAAGACTGTGCTCCCGCACAAAGCGGTGGCGAAAATGGATTTTCGTCTGGTGCCGGACATGAAGGCAGCTGACGCACTCACTGCGATCAAGACGCATCTGGCGAAGCGCGGCTTCGGCGACATCGAAGTGAACATGACCGGCGGGTACGATCCGACGGCCACGTTGAAGGATTCGGCATTGATCCAGGCGCAGTCCGGCAACCTACAAAAAATTCGGAATCGACGCGTTGCTCTGGCCGCGCAATGCCGGCTCGTATCCGGGATATGTCTTCACCGGCGAACCGCTCAAGCTGGCCGCGGGCCATTTCGGACTCGGCCACGGCAGCGGCGCACATGCGCCCGACGAATATTACATCATCGAATCCACAAACCCGAAGATCCAAGGCTTCGATGTCGCGACGATGTCGTTCGTCGAATATCTATACGAATTGGCGAAGTGACCATTATATCGGCGTCGGCGTCCGTTTTGCGGAGACGCTGCCTGAAAACGCCAGATGGACTTGCTGTAGCGGCAGCCGTGTCGGCTGCAACTGCGGTTTGGAGATTGACATCTGCGAATCAGTGCATCACCGTATCAAATAATGAGAACGACTGTTACTCTAGATGACGAAGCATACGAAGCTGCCGTTACCCTTGCCAAAACTTCAGGCAAGCGCTTAGGCCAGGTTATTTCCGATCTCATCCGGCGTGCCGTGCAAAAGCCGCAAGGCCATGCGCCCAGAGGCGGCAAACGCTTTCCCACATTCGAGGTCCCACCCGGCGCTGCCATGATCTCGCTCAAGGCCATTCGACGCGCTTGGGAAGAGGAATGAAATTATTCCTGCTGGACGCAAACGTCTTGCTCGCGCTCGCCTGGCCAAACCATCCATTTCATCACCGCGCCGTTGTTCGTCTTGCCCGACGTGAACGCCGCCGGTGGGCGACCTGCCTCCTGACTCAAGCCGCTTTTGTCCGGCTCTCCAGCAATCCCGCGGTGATTCCTGGCGCGAAGTCTCCTGCCGAAGCTGGTGAGATGCTCGGCAGATTAATCAACGATCCAGATCACGTGTTCCTCGAGGCCAAAGGTAAACAGCTCGCACGCTTGCAGGAATTGCTTGCCCGATGTCACGGTCACAACCAAGTAAATGACGCCTTCCTGATTTGTCTGGCACTATCTCAGGGAGCAAGCGTGCTGACTTTCGATGCACCGCTGCGCCATCTGCCTCCCAAACCCGAATTGGTCGAACTGATCACCTGAGACAAGCAGTTAAAGCCAGTCCCCTTCAAATACTATGCAGACTGTAAATTTTAGCCTGTACCGGGGCAGAGTTACAGCGCGACGGTTACGTGAACTTCACCGACGTCATCGTGAGATGAGTGAAAATTCGTGTAATTAGTGTCTGGCCTTCGCCGCTACAGCAATTTCGCGTCGAGATTGATCTGCGTTCCGGCGAGAGCGACTGAGACCGGGCAGGTCTTTTTCGTTAGCTCGGCTTGCTCGCGGAATTTTGCTTCGTCAATACCCGGAACGTCGGCTTCGGTTTTCAAATCTATCGATGTGATTTTGAATCCGCCGTCGCCGGGCTCCAGTTTTACCGTCGCGGTCGTGCTGACGCGCTTGGTGGGATGTCCTGCCTTCTCGAGATTGAACGCAAGCGCCATCGAGAAGCAGCCGGCTTCGGCTGCTCCGATGAGTTCTTCAGGATTCGTGCCCTTGCCGCTCTCGAATCGGGATAAGAACGAGAAGGGCCCTTCGAATGCGCCGCTGCCAAGTTTCATTGTTCCCCCGCCCTCTTTGAGTGTGCCTTCCCATGCCGCCGATCCAGTTCGTGTGGCCATTTGTTTTGCCTCCTTTAGTTGTTGTTCGTGAATACGAATTATGCCGGATGGGAACGGGGCGCAATTCCTCTTTTGGCGCCCAGACGAAACCGGTATAGCGGCGCTTGTGTCAAACGCCGACGAGAAAAGCGCTCGCCGCGGCGCGCGCCTCTACAACTATGCAGCCTCTGGCGCGGTGGTTAGCGGCAAAGTTTGATGGCGCTTTGTGTCGGCCAGCACGCGCTGTTTGCGGCCGAGCCACACACTCACCACGAGCCAAATCGCGATAATCGGAAGAGTGACAAAACTGATTCTGCGCAGTCCCAGTCCGAGTCCGTTGAGTCCGCGATACGACCATGCGCCAACTTGATCGCCCACACGGTACGCAAAAGTGTCGATCACACTTTTGGCTTTGTATTTGTCTTCACGCCGCAAAACCGTGAACAGTACTTCGCGCGCCGGACGCATGAACGCGAACGTGGTCGCGCGCCGCAGGACCTGAAATACTGCCAGTACGCCAAGCAAGGGCGTGATGCCGATGACAGCAAATCCGATCAGACTCAGCGTCGGCATGATGATCAAGGTCGGCGTCACACCGACCCACTTTAGAAGTTTGCCAGTGAGAAAAAGCTGGCCAAGCAACGTGAGCGTGTTGGTGGCGCGATCGAGATTTGCGAAAAACGTCGTTCGCGCCGCGCGATCGGCGAACCCATGACCGGCAAGCTCCGACTGCTGGAAATAAGCCCAGGTGGATGTGGTCGAGTAGAGCACGATAAAAACAAAAAGCCCGAACAGATATGGCGAGCGACAAATGTGCGTGATACCAGACCAAAGACTTCCTCCGATCGGTGCTTCTTCCGTCCGCTTCTCTATTGTCGGGGACGACGTTGTCGTTCCTGGGAAGCTGTCAGCTTCCCCTACAGTGCGGAAATCGGCGGGGAAAAAGCGCACGCACTGCGCGGCGATTTCAAACATCGCCGCCGAGATCAAAAATAAATTTGCGGCCCCAATTGGTTTGACCAATGAGGCCGTCACACTCCCGCCGGCGATCGCGCCTAACGAACCGCCGATGCTGATGAAACCGAAGAGCCGTTTTCCCTGTTCGTTGCTAAAGAGATCAGTCATGAACGCCCAAAAGACGGTGACGACAAAAAGATTCGTGACGCTGAGCCACACGAAGAACGTGCGACCCAGCCATACTTGGTCTTTAGGAGTGAGCAGGCGCATGAGCACGGAAAAAATGAGCAGGTTGACGATGAAAAACCGGTAGGCGATTGGAATGAATCTCCGGCGCGACATGCGCGCGACGATTGCCGAGAAGAGCGCATTCGCGACGAGCATCGCTAACAATGTGGCGGTGAACATCCACGGCAGATTCTCCACGCCGCTGGAAGCGCCGATCTCATCGCGAATGGGACGGATCACATAGTAACCGCCGAGCACCATGAAGTTGAAGAGAAACGCTAACCAGAGCGCACGAATCTCCTCCGGTCTTACCTCAACGATCTTGGTAAAGATGCGTTTCACGTTAACGACGAAGCACGAATGTCGAATGACAAAGAAATAACGAAGCCCGAAGAATCATTCGTCATTCGAACATTTGAGCTTGTTTCGTCATTCGTCATTAGGATTTCGTCATTTCTTTGGTCTTCCACGCGGCGAGCACTTTCGCTTCGCGCGCTGGCGGGAGACCAGCTTTCAGATGCGATTGGCGATCTTGCGGGAGAGATTTGAACCAGGCAAGTGTGTCGCGTGCAGTGACATCGAGCGGGCGAAACGTCAGGCCCTTGCCCAACGCGCGATCGATGTTCGTTCGCGCAACGGCATCATCCTTCCCAGTCCACACCGGCATATCCGACCAGGGCTGCACTTTTTGCTCGGTCAAAAATTCCTCGTTCACCCACGTGAGCTTCGCGTCCGGCTTCAACGCGCCCTTAACTCCATCAAGCATTCCGCCGATGCCTAGCGCTTTGGCGGGCCCGGTCGCGTTGTAAATTCCTGTTTCGCGGTTCTCGACCATACGGATCGTCCATTCGGCAAGATCGCGGGCATCGATGAATTGCACAGCGTTCTCAGGCGAACCGGGCGCCAGAACTTCGCCGCCGCGATCGATCCGCACCGGCCAATATGTGAAGCGATCGGTCTCATCTCGCGGGCCAACGATGAGACCCGGCCGAATGATCAACGTCTCACTGGGAAACCATTTCTGAGCTTCGCGTTCCGAGAGCGCCTTTAGCGGCCCGTAGGTTTTGAATCCGGATGCGCGCATCGCTTCAATCGTCTCCTTGTACGGATCTGCACCTTCGTATTTTTCTGTCTGCGTATTTTCATCAGGCCCCTGTTTCGGCTCGCCGTAAACGGAAATGGTCGAAATGAACACGTAGCGGTCAACGTTTCCTTTGAGCACTTGCGCCGCGTCACGCACCCACGCGGGCAGCGTCGTCGGATTATCGATCACCACATCCCATTGCCGGTTTCTCAGCGCATCGAGATTACCACTACGATCGCCGACAAGCTGCTCGACTTCGTTCGGCAATTCGCCGGGGTGCGTCTTGCCGCGATTGAAAGTGGTCACTTTGTGCCCGCGACTCAGCGCATATCGCACCTGATACGGGCCAGTGAATCCCGTGCCGCCGAGAATCAGAATACGCATCGGTTTCATGGATTCCTCTGCGAACAAAGACGTTGGCCTTGCGGTGAGTGAAAACATGCCTGCGGTAGAAAGTTTGATGAAATGACGGCGAGTTGTGTTCATCTTCTCATGTCATGTCGAGCGACAGTCGAGACATCCCAGTGCTAAATGTTCAGGTCAATTCGCGGGATTCCTCGACTCTGCTCGGAATGACGCGCATGACGCGCCGCCAAGCAACCCGCTTGATTGGCGCGAGCGCTGCGGGAGTGGTGTTGCCTCTGGGTGCATCGCATGGGCAAGCCAAAAGCGAATCATCAGCGATGCTGACACGCACCATTCCTTCCTCTGGCGAGAAACTACCTGTGATCGGCCTCGGTACATGGAGGGCGCTCGATGTCGACCTTAGCGCGGACATCCGGAAGCAACTCGAAGACGTTCTGTCGCTGTTTGTGAAGCTCGGCGGCCGTGTGATTGATTCCTCGCCGATGTACGGTCGCGCGGAGGAAGTGATCGGCGATCTTACATCTGCGCTTAGGATTCGCGAGAAGCTGTTTCTCGCGACCAAAGTCTGGACGCGGGGCAAGCGAAGCGGAATTCAGTCAATGGAACGTTCCATGTCGCTTTTGCGCACCAATCGAATCGACCTGATCCAGGTGCATAATCTCATCGATGTGAACACACAGCTCGCGACGATGCAGGAATGGAAACAGCAGGGACGCATTCGCTACACCGGAATCACGCATTACGAGTCCGGAGCTTTGAGCGAAATCGAAAAACTAATGCGAAGCCAGAAGTTCGATTTCCTCCAGATCAATTATTCGGTGATGGAACCCGAAGCCGAGCAAAGCGTTCTGCCGCTGGCGCAGGAGCGCGGAATCGCCGTGATCGCGAATCGGCCATTTGGAGCCGGTGATCTATTCGGCAAGGTGCGTTCGAAACCGCTGCCGGATTGGGCAGTGGAATTTGATTGCCGCTCATGGGCGCAATTCTTTTTGAAATGGATTATCGCAAATCCAGCAATCACGTGCGCCATTCCGGCGACGGATAAACCGCGCCATGTCGAAGATAATATCCAGGGCGGAATTGGACGGTTACCCGATCCAAAGATGCGCCGGCGCATGGTGGAATTGGTATCATCCTTTTAACTTCGCCGGACGTTGCGACATTCCGCGCAAGTCAAATTAAAAATTTTACTTTTGCTGAAAAAATCGGTTGCGACCTTGGCCGATATACCCGATAGAACGCGGCTTTATGCGAAAACTTCTCACCCCCGCGTTCGTTATTCTCCTAGGATCCGCCGTATTTTGCCCGCGTCCCGCAATGGCACTGCGATTCTCGGCACCGACCCCAACGTTTAATTACACCGACGCCTCCGGCAAAAAGCAATCGGTCGAAGTTGTGGACAAGTATTATCCGAAGAAGATCGTCCAGCCGATTACCAAGGCAGATGCGCAGATTGATCCGAAATTGCGTCGAGCCGCTACCATCGCCGAGGAACGCGCACGTGCGCACTCGCTGTCCAAGTGCTGGCGTTTCGTAAAGGAAGCGCTGGTTGCTGCGGGCGTAGTGAAATCGCGGCCGCAAACAACCCTGGCGAAACAAGCCGCCCAGGAGCTGGTGAATAGTTACGGATTCAAAAAACTGCCGGTCTCAAATCCGTACGAGGCGCCTGTGGGATCCGTGTTGGTCTACGGCGCCAAGCGGGCGGCCGGTCATGTGGAGATCCGGACCGAGACTGGATTCGTTAGCGATTTTCACTCGAAGACGCCATCGCGCCGTCCGCTGATTGGGGTTTTCGCCAAGAGCTAAGCCGCTGCTGTTCGCGCGACCGCGCCCACAGTGGCGAATCTATTTTCGCTGGTCAAGTCGCCAGTAGCGCGAGAGTCTTTGCGGATGGCTGAGCCCATCCGCATCGCCATGTGGTCTGGTCCACGAAATATCTCGACGGCGATGATGCGCGCGTGGGGCAACCGAGACGATACCGTCGTTATCGATGAGCCGTTTTACGCCTATTATCTTAAGGTGACTGGCATAGAACATCCCGGCGCGGATGAAGTAATCGCAACCGGACAAACCGTTTGGCGAAAAGTGGTTGCGCACTTGACCGGGCCAGTCCCCAACAGCAAGCGGATTTTCTTTCAGAAACAGATGACACACCATCTGTTACCCGAAATTGATCGGGAATGGCTCGGGGCTGTGACTAATTGTTTTCTAATTCGCGACCCGCGCGAAGTGGTTAGTTCCTACATTAAAAAGCGAGAAGACCCTGCGCTCGAGGACCTCGGGTTCGTGCAACAGGCGGAAGTTTTCGATTTCGTCCGGACACGTACGAGTGCGATTCCGCCCGTTGTCGATGCCAAAGACGTGCTGAAAAATCCCGAGCGGATGCTGCGACTACTCTGCGGCGCGGTCGGCGTCGAGTTTAGCGAGTCGATGCTGTCTTGGCCACCCGGCTTGCGTGAGACCGACGGCGTCTGGGCAAAGCATTGGTACGGCGAGGTGGCAAAGACAAGCTCGTTTCGGCCGTATCGCCCGACAGATTACGAGGTGCCGCAGCGTTTCTGTGAAATCCATGAGCGCTGCCGCGAATATTACGAGCGGCTGTATGCATATCGATTGTGTTGAACTCAGACTAGTGGGCGTTTGACACAAACGCCCCTACAGCAAGACAATCTGCGTGATTCGCGTAATGCGCGGTTGAACTAATGCTTCAGAAATTCGACGAACGAAATCGCGATCTGATCGTAAACATCAACGGAGAGTTGGTGCATCGCGACAAGGCTGGGATCAGCCCCTTCGACTCGGCGGTGCAAGGGGGTGACGCAGTCTGGGAAGGGTTGCGACTCTACGACGGCCGGATCTTCAAGCTTCACGAACATCTCGATCGCCTGGAGCGTTCGGCCAGCGCGCTGTCTTTCGCAGAAATTCCACGGCGGGAAAAGATCATCGAGGAGATCAAACGCACGCTCGCTGCAAACAAAATGCGCGATGGCGTGCATATTCGGCTCACGCTTACACGCGGCGTGAAGATCACCTCTGGCATGGACCCGCGGCTGAACCAGAGCGGGCCGACTCTGATTGTGCTCGCCGAACACAAAGCGCCCGTTTACGCGAAGACGGGATTGAGTTTGATCACAAGTAAGATTCGGCGCCCGCCGCCGGACGTTTTGGATGCGCGAATTCATCACGCGAACCTCTTAAATTCGATTCTGGCAAAAATCGAAGCGAACAATGCCGGCGCGGACGATGCGCTAATGCTCGACACGCGCGGGTTCGTCGCCGAAACGAATGCGACGCACCTGTTCATTGTGCGTAACTCCGATGAATCCCGAGCAACTGGCGACCTTGCCACCGGGCGCGTCGTAGCCTGCCCGGAAGGAATAACTCGCGCAACAGTGATTGAAATTTGCGCTGCCGAGAAGATTCGTTGCGTCGAAACGGATCTGTCGCTCGTCGATGTTTATGGCGCGCACGAATTGTTTTGCACTGGCACGATGGGCGAACTAGCGGGCGTAATCAGGATTGACAATCGCCAGATCGGCAACGGAAAAGTCGGCCCGATGACGAAACGCTTGAGCGATCTTTACATGCAACGGACCTCGACTGAAGGCGTGCAGGTCGTGGATCTGAAAGGAGCTTAGTTGTCTTTTCTCACAGCTGTTGAGCTGGCTTGATGAGTCCAAGCAGAATGGCCACGGGAATGGACGTGTAGCCGATAAAGAGAAGCCAGGCGAAAATTCGGCCGCCCAGCGCGAGACGCGGCGTCAGTTTCTTATCATTGAATCCGAGCGATTGGAAAAAGCTCGACGATCCGTGGCTCAAATGAAGCGCGAGTAGAAAGAGGCCAAGCACATAAAAAGCGGACACATAATAATTTTGGAATCCGTACACCATCATTGAGTAAACGTCGTAGTGCCCGAGCGGGTCCGCCTTGAGCAGGCCAAAACGCGGGTCAGTGACCCGCACTGTAAAATGCGCGAGGTGATAAACAATAAAAGCAAGCACGATGAGCCCGCTCATCACCATATGACGCGAGGCGAAGTCTGCTTTGACGTAATGCCTGTCGAAGTAGCTTTCGGGTCGGGCACGGCGATTCTCGATTGCGAGTTGGATCGTCACCCAGATGTGAACAATGACGGCAGCCAGCAGGAACAGACGAATCGCCCAAAGCAACGGGCCGAGATCGCGAAGATGTTGTGAGTAACCGTTGATCCAATCAGGTCCGATAAAAATCTGCAAATTACCGAGCAGATGTCCGATCACAAATAGGATCAAAATGATCCCTGTGACTGCAACGATCATTTTCTTTCCCACGGACGAGCGATAAAAAGCGGCGAAAATATTCACGACACATTCAGGCGCACCGCGAGGCACGCCGCAGCCTCAGAGGTTATAAACGCTACTCAGAGCGTCAAGACTGCAGCCGTTCGCCAACGCTTCATGTGCGAAAGTATCGCCCTCCCGCGATGTAGAATAACTGCTCTTTCACTCCGCCTCGACTAGGCATATAATTGCCGGCCTCATGGCGAACAGCGAAGAGCCTCAGACGGTTTTCAAGGAAACCCTTGGGTTCGAAGGGGAGCGTTCAATTGCTGCGCCTGCTCGCACGGGTGCCCGCCGGGCTGGTTTCTGGTCGCATTTTCTCAGCCATGACTGGTCGTCGGCTGTGCTCTATCTGTTTTTAGACGTGGCGAGCTGGGTCGCCATTTACCGACTCGTAGGCTGGTTTCGGTACGACGCATTTTACGCCACACCGTTTCAGTTTTTCGTCATTAATCTGATTCAGCTCGGCGTGATTATAGCGGCGCTTTATTTTGTAGGCGGTTACGATCGAACTGTGGAGAAGCTGACTCTGGGGTATGCCGCCGAGCACGTTCTTGCTCTCACGGCAGCCGCCGTGTTCAGCGCGATGCTGATCTATTCCGCAGCGACATTTGATCAAACCATGAAGCCGAGTCGTGGCGTCATGCTTTTGAGCTTCGCAATTTTCCTGCCGCTATCATTGGGTTACCGCCGGTGGATTCGGCAATACGTGGTTGCGAGCAGCGTTGGTCGATCGTTCCTCGTCATTGGTGGCGGTGAGGCAGCAGCACGTTTTTATGAGGCCTATAAGAAGTCGTCAAACGGGCAGCAGCTCGAATTCGTGGACGTGAATGAGAAGCGCGCGGGCCAGCCGATCGCCGGCGAAGGATCGCCGATTGTACAAGGCGATCTTGCGGCCAAATTGAATGACCTCGGCAAACGTTACAGCGGCATCATTCTCGCCGATAGACCGAACTCCCTGAACACGCAGCTGCTGGAGCGTCTGGTGCATGCGCAGTTTCAGGAAACACGCGTTTATACGCTTGAATCATTTTACGAAACTCAGTGGCGATATCTGCCGCTGGGGATTGTTGATCCGTTCTGGCCACTGCAGACCGGCTTTCAACTGGCGCGCACGTCTCCGTATCATTACCTCAAGCGGCTTTTCGATGTGGCTGCCTCGGCCACAGCGCTCATCATTTGTTCTCCACTCTTCATGCTTATTCCGCTGCTCATATGGATGGAGGATGGCGCCCCGGTCTGTTTCAAACAGGAACGAGTCGGCCGCGATGGGAAACGTTTCATTCTTTTCAAATTCCGGACGATGCGGCAGCGAGCCGACGACGCGGAGGAAGACATTTACACACGCGAAGACGATCAGCGCGTTACCTCTGTGGGGCGTTGGTTGCGGAAACTTCGGCTCGATGAGTTGCCACAACTTTGGAACGCGCTAAAAGGAGACATCAGTCTGATTGGTCCGCGTCCGGAGTGGAGCAAGTGCGCCGAACGCTATGAGCGAACGATTCCCTTTTATCATTTTCGCCACCTGGTCAAGCCGGGGATCACCGGATGGGCGCAGGTGAATTATCGCTATGGCGAGAGCAACGAGGACGCGGTCGAGAAACTAAAATACGACCTCTATTACATCCGGCATTACTCGCTGAAGCTGGATGCCATGATCGTGTTAAAGACATTGTACACGATGCTCTTTGGGAAAGGACGCTAAGGAGAGAGTAGTGAGCGACCGCTGATGTGTTGATGCGACGTTGATTCCGAAATCTGACAGGTGATCTCAAACATCTTTCGCGCCGCGTCGCGCTGGATTTTTTTCGCTGCTCTTGTCTATGCGCCATGGGCGTATGGCGCCACGACGTCAGTAAGTATCGAAATAACGAACTGGATCTTACTCGCTGCCCTCGTGCTTTGGGGTGCCGAGCTACTCACCAGTGGACGGCGGCCGCAATTCCCGCCACTTCTCCTCGGACTAACGGTAGCTTTGGTTTGCATGGGCGGCTGGATGGCTTTGAACGCGAAGTCGATCTACGACTCCGAGTTTGCGGTTTTTGTGCTGCTGCGGAATTTCGCGCCGGCTTTGGCCAGCTCCGTCGACTACGCGATTAGCGCAGCGTGGATTATTCGAGGCGCGTTACTGCTTGGGGCGATGTTGTTCATCTCGGACTTGTCTCAGAGTAGCCGATGGCTACTGCGGCTGTGGTATGTAATCGGCCTGGTCGGCGGATCGATAGCGTTTCTGGGTTTGCTCCAGAAAGCCACCGGCGCGCAGATGATCTTCTGGCAACCGCCACCGCCACCGCAGTTCGGGGTTACCACATTTTTTGCCACGTATTTTTACCATGGAAACGCCGGTGCGTTTTTAAACCTAGTTTGGCCACTGAGCGCCGGCCTTGTAATCCGGGCATTTACGAGCCGATCGCAACCGGGCATGCGTGCGCTATGGACAATCGTCTTTATCGTAATAGTTGCCGGAGTGCTGGCGAACACCTCGCGCATGGCCCAGTTAGTCGCCCTCCTATTGCTGGTGGTCATCGGGCTGCATTTTGGACCGGCGCTTTTGCGAAGACTGTCCGGTGCCCAAAAAAGCGTCGCCATAGCCGGTGCGCTTGCGAGCGTGCTGGCGTTGGTGGCGCTCGCTCAGGCGACGCATTTGGAGCAACCGCTTAACCGCTGGCAATCGGTGGGGGAACGAATTCCTGCCGACGCGCGCTGGCAAGCTTCACGCGTGGCGCTCACTATCGTGCCTGGCGCGGGATTTTTAGGGTTTGGGCCAGGAACATTTCGAATCGTATTCCCAAGCTACAACATCGGATCCGACCACCCAGTTCCGGGAAGCTGGAGGTTTTTACACGAAGATTACCTGCAGACTGTGCTGGAATGGGGATGGCTGGGAAGCAGCCTCTGGGCGTTGCTGTTTTTCGGCGGAATCGCAGTCGGAATTCTTAGCTACAAGAGGTATGCCACGCGAGACTGGATGCCGAGAAGACGCGTGATGCAGGCTTTGGCTACCATAGCCCTCGCGGGAGTGGCGATGCACGCGCTGGTCGATTTTCCATTTCAAATCGAGTCAATACAGCTCTATGTCGCGACTTATCTGGGGGTGTGCTGGGGAAGCAGCTTATGGGACGATAAGGCAGAACTCAGACATCACAGATCGGAGGTCGCGGTAAGAACTGAACTCCGGGGGCTTAAGCTCCGTTGCCTTCGTGATCGGAGCTGAACGTGCGACCGTAGCTGCGAGAGTACGCGCCTTCTTCCACACCGTAACCATGCGATGAGTAATGGTAGTAGTAACCAACTCCTCCGCTCCGTCGCAATCGATTGAGAACCAGACCAGCCGGGCGAATCCCGGACTTTGCCAACAGAGAAAGTGCCCGGCGAACCGCCTGGCGCGGTGTTTTTGCCGCTCGAACGACAATGCACAATGTCTGGACATGTGGCGTCATTAGAAGGGTGTCGCTGACTGCCAGGATCGGCGCACTGTCTATCACGATGCGATCAAAGAGCGTCACCGCCTCAGCGATCAAATGTCCGAAGAACGGACCGGCGAGAATTTCCGCCGGATTAGGCGAGCGCCGTCCTCCTGCCAGAACTGAAAGCTGACCTCCCGTCGCCGTGTGAATATTTCCTGTCACGGCAATGTTCTCGTCTACGATTTGGATTTCGCCAGCCGGAATCTGGCGCGCTGCCGAGGCTACGTCGGCTTCACTTAGCAGGCAATCTATGACTCCGGGCTCAATGTCTTCATCAGAATTGTTTTTGGCGCTCGCGAGACGAAAGATTTTGTGCATGGTTGGCCGGCGCAGATCGCCGTCAATAAGAAGCACGCGATAACCCTGCTGCGCCAGGGCAAGTGAATAATTAGCGCTGGTGAAACTCTTTCCTTCGTTAGGCACAGCGCTGGTGAAAAGCGACACTTTCCGCTCTGCCTCCGGGCCCAAAAGCGCAAGCCCAGCTCGTAAATTGCGGAACGCTTCGGCGGCCGGACTTTCGGGAGTATCGACCACCACCCGGTAGTTTGAACTGCCGAAAGCTCTTCTGCTTTTTCGTTTAAAACGGCTGACCGGTCCTTCATCGGTCGTCTCCGGGACAGCCGCGAAGACCGGCAATCCAAGTGTGTTTTCCGCCTGGTCCACCGTTTTGATTGAACGATCCAACGCGTCTGCGCCAAAAATGAATGCCAACCCTACAGCCAGCCCCCCGAGTAGCCCCAACAAGATTGTTTTGGTGGGACGCGGGCTAACAGGTGATTGCGGAAGCGGCGAACGCTCGATCACACTGACAGCGTTCGCCTTTACGTCTTTGCTTAGGTTCGTCTCTTTGATTTGACGAAGTACGCTTTCGTAAAGCGCGCGATCGGTTTCGGCTTGCCGCGCAAGTTCTTGATAACCAATGGCGGTGCGATTGAGCGCGAGCGCGACGCCCTGCTGCCCCTGCAATGCGGCTTGCAGACTCGCCTCATTAGCTTTGGTCTGTTCGATTGCATTCCGCAGAATGGCTGGCTGCGCCAGCACTGCTTGACGAAGCTTTTCCTTGGCGCCGGCAAGTGAAGCCTTGATTGCAATCATCTTGGGATGTTTATCCTTGTATCGAAGCGCGTAAGTAGTAATTGAAGCTTCGATCTGTGTAACGGTGCGCCGCGCCTCGGTCACCATCGGAGCGGAGGAGATACTCGGAATTTGAAGCAAAGCCTCGATGTTATCTCGGCTTTCGTGGATCTGCTCGAGCTCCCCTTCAAGCCGAATCCGGTCGGCCTTTATTCCGGTCAGCTTACTGTTCAGGTCTTGCAGGTTGTCTTCCACCAAGCCGCCCCGTGGTCCGCCGGCACCTGCGCCCGATCCCTGCTGTGAACCCGTAGCAGCTGTGCCGCCGCCAAGTTGCAATGCGTCGGGATTCTTGGCCTTATAGTCCGCGACGGCCGCTTCACTTTTTTGTAGATTTTTCTTCAACCGGTCTTCTTCGTCGAGCAAATACCGTAACGCCTCTTCATTGAGAGAGGCGCGCCGCTCGATTGAATTACGAATGTATTCCCGTCCAACTGCTTCGGTGAGGCGCTGGGCCATCACCGGATCAGGGTGAGTCACGTACAGATCGATTAGGCGCGTTCCGCGGCGTATCGCTGGTCTTACCATGCCGGCCATTGCGCGCCCCAATCCTTCTTCTAGCGGGGTAAACGTCGTGCCGGAACTTGCGCTCTGGGCCTTCGCTCCGGGCTGTGGCGTTTCAGTGCGTTGCGGCGGGCTGGCCTTCTTGTCGATCACCACAGTCTGGCCCAAAAGCGTGCGTCCACCGTCCGCCGCCAGACCTTCGGACCGAACCACTCTGGAAAGCAGAGTTTGGTTTGTCAGATTCTGTTCAATGGTCCGCAGCGCCTCCTGGCTCGCCAGAAACACGGACCGCATGCGTGTCGTAGAATCCTCTGTCGGAAGGAAACTCGGCTCCTGAAATTCCACCTCCAGCACGCCATGCCCCTGATACAGCTTCGGCGTCCGCGCTAGATAACCGAGCGCAAGAAAAAAACCGGCGAGGACGCAGATGGTCACGATCCAAATGCGTTCGAGGAAAGAATGCCAGAATCGGCGCACGTCGAACCTCTGGAATCCCTCGGTGTAGTGCCTGGTTAAATCAGCAACAACCGGTTTCTCCGAACTTGTCGAAGCGGTTGTGCCGACAGAGGATTGCAAAGGATCAATCACGGCAGAATATCGGCTGCAATCATACACCAACAAGCGCGCCGGGAAAGGCGCACCACCAGAAAAGTTTTGCGGTTAAAAAATACTTTCCCCGACAGTAATGGTATCGCCGGGCTCCACGCGAAAACCTCCGCCGCTACCCTTGGTGAATTTCTTGGCGTTTACTTTAAAGATTTGGTCCCCATTCGGACCCTGCCTTCGCACTGTTATTCGTTCCGGCGCGGCGATACGCGTATATCCGCCGGCCATCGCGATCGCTTCCAGCAAATCGATACCGCCTGGGT
>DATFXC010000128.1:0-6884 GCA_035258625.1 Candidatus Udaeobacter sp.
GGCGGTGAAACGGGAAATTGTTCCAATTCCCAGAATAGCGCCGTCGGTCTGCACCATTCCGCCGATCACACTTGCGATGGCGCAATCGGTGTTGCTGGTGGCTAGAGATCTTTTTTTGACCAAAGTGCCGACGCTTTGCGCGAGAAACCTGTTACACTGCTCGTCAATCAACCCCGGCTGGATGATCGGGTCGCCAGTCCGCGCAATCCTCCTGTTACCGCCACGCACCGTGTCGCCTTCAAGCACATGACCCGCGCTCAAGATGTATGGCGTGCTTCCAATCTGGACGAGAGCCCCGAGCGTCCCTCCGCAGCAGAATCGATTCGCGAGATCGTACGCCCAGCCGCCCGAAGTTCCCAAAGAAATGGGCAGTGTTTGCTTCTCCGTATTACCCATTGCTCGAATTTCGTCCATCAACTCCACCTGAACTGGTGTACCTCGGATTTGAGCGGGCAGATTGCGAATCGTCCGGCTCACATCGGCCGCCTCCTGATTGACGTAAACCTTTAGCACTAGATTCCCATCATCGGCCACGCCCACGGCGGTCCCCAAAATTTCCGGCTGCTGCATGAGTGAGGGAGTGGCCTCGTCTTGAACACTCATCACCGCGCGAACGGCGGGGCGCGCGTCATCGAAAAGGGGAACCCCTGGAATCCCGTATGCGCTGATCGCCGCGTAAACAAACGCCGCTGCTGCGAAAAACTTCGCCGCGCAGCGAAAAGATCGGCCAGTCGAAAACATACCAGAGAAGAACCCCGAAATTACACCGTCACCTTACGCATACTTTATAGATTGCAACGCTAAAACTAATGGAGTTTGGCCGCGCAGCACACCCATAGTCGTCAAGCCGCACGATGCATATGAGTGAATGCTGTGAATCGTTTCGCCGTCGTCGGAGTATTGATTTTCAGCGCCATCGTTCCAGCAGCGGCGAAGAAGAAGACGCCGAACACAAATCCTCCGAAAAAGGCTCAGATCGAGGCGGCTACGCGGCTCCAGGTTTTCCTCGATCGCGCAAACTTCAGCCCGGGCAGAATTGACCGGCGCTACAACGAGTTTGCTTGGAAAGCACTTGCGCTTTACCGCGAATCGCGAGGAGAACAACGGCAAGCACCGCCGTCACAACCGAAGGCACAACCGAATCTGGCGCCTGAGGTCAACGGACTCGACCTCGCCAGCGTTGAGCCGGTGTTCATTCCATACACCGTCACCGAAGCAGACCTGCAAACGGTCGGGCGCTTGCCGAGCAACGTAGCTGCGAAGGCAAAGCTGAAGTTTCTGCCCTACCGTGATCCCGCTAACGCCATTGCCGAGAAATTTCACTGCGACATTCATTTCATGGAACAACTTAATCCGGGCAAATTGAAGAGACTTAAAGCAGGCGATCAGCTGAAGGTGCCGAATGTCGAGGCATTCGAACTCGCGTCGGTAAAAGAAATTCAGCCCGGCAGCGAAACTGCCTCGCAAGCGGCGAACGAAGTTGAAGATCAACCTGAAACCCAAGCGTCAACTCCTGGCGAAAGTGGCGCACACAGAAATGTTTCCATAAAGATCGACACGAAAACAAACATGCTCGGAGTTTTCGAAGCCGAGAAGCTGATCGCCGCATATCCAATCACGATCGGTTCCGCCCATACCGCCTCACCTATCGGTGAGTGGAAGGTGCGAGGCATCGCCAAGTTGCCCAGATTTCGTTACGACAAGGAGATGCTCGAGCACGGCCAACGCAGCGTCAATTTCTACATGCTCCCACCCGGGCCGCGGAATCCGGTAGGCGTGATGTGGATTGCGCTGAACAAAAAAGGCATCGGCATTCACGGTACCGACGATCCCGGTTCGATCGGCCACGCTGTGAGCCATGGCTGCATTCGCCTCGCGAATTGCGATGTGGTCCGGCTTGCCACGAAAATCAAACCGGGCGATAACGTCTCAATTCACTAAAGCACGTCAACTGAGCCGAATGCTCATTCGCGGCGTCCACCGCCAAGCTGGAATGCGAAGTTATTATTACGGCGGCGTGTTCTTCTTGCCGCTCATTCAAGCTGCAGGCGAGAAGACTCATTGCTGCCCCAATTCAACAAAAACAAAGGAAAAATCATGAAAAGAATACTCTTGACCGTTGCTTTGATAGGCGTGGTCTCGTTTGCGTGGGGACAGACCCTCCGGCAGCCGCTTATGAAGACCCAAGACGCGCCGCGGACCCAGCAGAGAGCCACAACTACAACGACGGCGACTGAAGGAACCGGGACAATCACGGAATTCGCTCCGGGCCAGACAATCGTTCTCAAGGAAAGCAGTGGTCCCGTCCATTACCGCTTCGGCAAGACGGTCACGTACGTGACGCGGAGTGGCAAGGTCTTGGATCAAGCGACTGTTAAGTCAAAAATCAGAGTGGGCGTTCCCGTCCGAGTTCATTATACGGGGACAGCTTCCAACATGGTCGTTGATCGTGTGATCCTCGAGCAGGATTAAGATTTAACTACGTTAACCTCGTAACGCGCCGGTCTTTTCGCCAAACACGGCGAAGAGCCCAGGCGCGTTTTCTCAAATCGGGGGAGCACCAATGTCTCCGTCGAACGTTCGATTGCCGAATGCTATATAGTTCCAGCAATTGCAGATCAGATGGTCACTGAAACTCTAGCTAGTCGAGCGCTGAAGGCTCTCCGCGATTGGGTGCAATCCGAGAGCCTGCGGAAGCATTGCTACGCCGTTGCTGATTCGATGAAGCACTTCGCGCAATTGCGCGGCGAAGATGCCGATCTCTGGGAAGCCGTTGGATTGTTGCACGACATGGATTACGAGCGGCACCCGAATCTCGAACGTAGCGCCACCAAAGGTCATCCCTTTGTCGGCGTTGCGTGGCTGCGCGAGAACGGCTGGAGCGATGAAGTCTGTCATGCGATTCTCTCACACGCCGATTATTCAGGTGTCTCACGCGAGACGTCTCTCGAGAAAACTCTCTATGCCGTAGACGAACTCAGCAGCTTTATCGTCGCTGTGGCGCTCGTCCGTCCCACAAAAAGCATTCACGACGTCGATGTGCGCGCGGTAAAAAAGAAAATCAAAGACAAAGCCTTCGCCCGTGCGGTGAGCCGCGAAGATATCGCGCGCGGCGCCGACGAACTTGGCATGCCGCTCGACGACGTCATCGCACAAGTCATCGGCGCATTGAAAACCGATGCGGATCGTCTGGGTCTGGCTGGGACCGCATAACCGACGCTAGGGCTATAATTTTTCAGCGATGATTTCCAGCACCAGCGGGGTGAGCATTCGGGCATTCGGATTATTTTCCGCGCTCGCGAGAGCAGCGCGAACTTCGTCAGCAAATTGCTGATCGATCCGTCCCATTTCCATAAGGCGTTCAAGATAAATCTCGATGAATGTGGCTGGCCATCGCCACATGTAGTCGCTGGGACGCAGGCAAAAAATGTGCGGTGTTCCGGAGCGAATCGCGAACCCATTCTCCGCAAGCAGTCCAGGCAATTGGACCGCGCCGTCGGGTTCGCCGCCGGATTCGCGCCATGTCGTAATCACGTGTTCGCGGAAACGTTCCTGGATTGGCAGTCGCGGAAAGAATCGCCACGTCTCGTAGTGGCCGTATTCGTGAAAGATAGCGACGCTGGCTTTTGGCATAACGCCGCCAAGTTTTTTGATCAGCAGCGACGGATCATTAACAAAGGAGACAACCCAGCGGCACCAGACGAAATCGTAATCGCCCTTCGGTAATTCATCTTGCATTAAATCCAGTTCGTAAATCTTCACGTTCACGAGCGAGCGTGCGCGGCATGTTGTTTCCATGGCGCGGATGAAGTTTCGCGAACGTTCGAGCGCGACCACTTCACCGGTGGGCCCGACAATCTCAGCCAGATCAATGGCTGCGTAGCCCGGACCCGCTCCGATGTCGAGAAGGCGTTTGCCAACGGTAATTCCGGCTCGTTGCCAGCAATCTAAAGCTACGGGTCGCCAGACACGATGTTGCAAGCCGAGCCGGGCTAATTCCTCCTCATGCGTGCCGAGAAGATAGTCGCGGTCTGCTGCCATCCCTGATCGTCATTGATTGACGCCAGATTACAAACGCGATTTTGTGCTGTGCAGTCGGGACTATGCCTGACCCGTCAGCGATTTCTCAAGATCGCGGAGAACGGAAGCGACACGGGAGATTTTTTCTTTTGAGAGTTCGGGAAAGATTGGTAGTGACAGACACTGTTCACACAATGCTTCCGTCACCGGCAGGTCGCCTGATTGGTAACCAAGATGCGCGTAGGACTTTTGGAGGTGAATCGGTACAGGATAGTGAACGGCGGTCTCAATGCCGACATCCTGTAAAACAGAGCGGACGCGATCACGTTCTGGGGTTTCGATAACATAACAATGCCAGACGCACTCTGACTCGGAAGCATGCGCGGGCAGCTTGTATGACGAGTCCTTGAGTAATTCTGTGTAGTATCTCGCGCGATCAGCACGAGCCGCGTTCCACTCGTCGAGGTGTCCTAGTTTGATGGAGAGCACAGCGGCCTGAAAGCTGTCCATCCGGTAGTTATATCCGATCTCATCGTGCAAATATTTCTGCTTCTGTGCGTGATCACGCAGGGAACGCGCGCGCTCCGCTATCGCTGCATTATTCGTGATTAAAGCGCCGCCTTCGCCGTACGCCCCCAGGTTCTTACTGGGATAAAAACTAAAACACGCAATCTGCCCAAACTGGCCCACACGCTTGCCGCGGTACTTCGCTCCATGCGCCTGTGCGGCATCTTCGATCACCGGCAGCCCATGTCGCTCAGCGATTGCATTGATGCGCTCCAACTCTGCGGGCGTTCCATACAAATGAACCGGGATAATTGCTTTTGTCCGGGGCGTGATTGCCGCTTCGAGCCTGTCGGGGTTCAGCGTCCGGCGGACAGGGTGGATATCGACAAAGACTGGTGTCGCGCCGACGTAGCTGATGGCCCATGCAGTGGCTATAAAAGTCATTGAGACGGTGACCACCTGGTCTCCTGGACCAACACCGAGGCAGCGCAGAGCCAGATGCAGTGCGCTGGTGCCGCTGTTCAGGCTCACACAATGATCAACTCCACAGTACGCCGCGAATTTGGCTTCGAACTCGGCGGTCGCCGGGCCCTGAGCAAATCTGGTGGAATCACAAACCTTCTCCAGCGCCTCTAGCACTTCCCTGCGCAGAACATGGTATTGAGTTTGCAGATCCAGATAAGGCACAGGTTCCATATTGATATGGTCAAGTCGTTTCCAACATGAATTTGTACTCGGGGACCATCTGCTCGGATTCGTAGCCGCTTAATTGATTATTCGCCGATGGACACGTTTCCACTTGTGCAGTAAATGCGAGTATTTGTAACCTAGTACGGCAATGTTTCTATGAACCGACAATTTAAGACGGATCTATGGGACAATATCCGGGACTAACTTTTCGATCTCCTCGCATTGCGATCTTAATCCCGTGCTACAATGAGGGGCAAACGATTTTTACTGTGGTTAGCGACTTTGCGGCGCAGTTTCCTAACGCAGCGATCTACGTTTACGACAACAATTCGAACGATGATACGAAAGCCAGAGCTGCCGCGGCAGGCGCGACCGTTCGGTCAGAGGCGCTTCGAGGAAAAGGAAACGTTATCCGACGGATGTTCGCTGATATCGAAGCGGACGTTTACGTTTTAGTCGACGGCGATGGCACTTATGATGCGCCAAGTGCTAAAAGAATGATCGAGTGCCTGCTTAAAAATTCCCTGGACATGGTCAACGCCGCCAGGGTGCCCGAGACACAGTCGGCTTTCCGGCGGGGACATCTGCTTGGCAACAGATTGCTGACCGGCTTGGTAGCCAAAGTTTTCGGACCTCAAATTCGCGACATGCTGTCGGGATATCGAGTCTTTTCGAGGCGGTTCGTTAAATCGTTCCCGGCACTCGCGAGTGGTTTCGAAACTGAAACGGAATTGACCGTTCATGCGCTTGAGTTGCGAATGCCGGTTGCCGAGGTCCAGACACCATATCGCCCTCGAGTTAGCGGTTCTACCAGCAAGCTCCGCACATTCAGAGATGGTTTCAGAATCTTGCATATCATCCTTTTACTGGTCAAGGAAGAACGCCCATTGCAGTTTTTTTCAGCCATCGCTGCCGGTCTTGCCCTGATAGGCTTGGTACTGGGTTGGCCAGTAGTAACTTATTACTTGCAAACAGGGCTGGTACCACGTCTGCCGACTGCCGTTTTAGCCACTGGATTGATACTCCTGGCCTTCATCAGTTTTGTCGCGGGATTGATCTTAGATAGCGTTACCTTGGGAAGGCGGGAGATCAAACGGCTGCACTACCTTGGATTAGATAGCCCGGATTTCGCAAGCCCAACAGACAGTCCGTCCCGTTGATCAGAAGACCATTATGGGTGATCCTTCCCGACGATGAAGGAACCGAGAACACTGCGCCTTCCGACTTGAGTCGTTTCGCAATATCGAGGTGACTATGAGAAATGCCGGTGAAATTCCCGATATCCTGAGGCTCATGCGAAATAGCTCGAAGTATTGGCGTGCTGTATGAGTAGTGCGCCTCTGAATGCGGCACCGTTGCAGTTGCTCTCGGTCGTTATCCCAGCTCGAAATGAAGAGGCCTGCATCGCATCGACGGTCGAGCATCTCTACCTCGAACTTCGGCGCCACAATGTGCCGCATGAGATCATTGTTGTTGACGATAGCAGCACCGATGCAACTTGGAGCACGCTCGAATCGCTTAAGACACAAATTCCCAGCCTGATACCAGTGCAAAACCGCGGGCAGCATGGATTCGGTCGCGCCGTTAACTGTGGTTTCGACCGTATGGCCGGTGATGCGGTTGTCGTCATGATGGCTGACGAGTCGGACGACTGCCGTGACGTTGTG
>DATFXC010000129.1:0-4966 GCA_035258625.1 Candidatus Udaeobacter sp.
GCTTTACTCAAACGACTGTTTTTCGATCCGAAGAAATACGACCTTGGCCGAGTCGGCCGCTACAAAATCAATCAGAAACTCGGGATCAATGTCGATGCTTCCGAGCGCATCCTGACCGATAAAGACTTTATCGCCGCGATCAAATATTTGATCAATTTGCGGCGCGGCGAAGGCACGCTCGACGACATTGATCACCTTGGCAGTCGGCGGGTGCGAACCGTGGGCGAACTACTGGCAAACCAGTGCCGGGTCGGTCTTGCCCGCACCGAGCGTCTGGTCAAGGAGCGGATGACCCTATTCGACATCAACGTCGATGGGATGACGCCGCAAAAGCTCATCAATCCGAAAGCGCTTAGCGCGGTCATCAGGGATTTCTTCGGCCGATCGCAGCTTTCGCAATTCATGGATCAAACGAATCCCCTGGCAGAATTGACGCACAAGCGGCGTTTGTCCGCCCTCGGACCTGGAGGTCTCAGCCGCGAGCGCGCCGGCTTCGAAGTACGCGACGTTCATCCGTCGCACTACGGGCGCATTTGTCCAATTGAGACGCCGGAAGGCCCAAACATCGGGTTGATCAGTTCGATGAGTACTTTCGCGCGAATCAACGAATTTGGATTCATCGAGACGCCGTATCGCAAGGTGGTGAACGGCCGCGTGACTGACGAAATCGAGTATCTGACTGCTGACCGCGAAGAGAACTTTCTTGTAGCGCAGGCGAATGCGCCTATTGACGGGCGCGGCCATTTCACCGGAGAAAAAGTTTCGGTGCGTTACCGAGGCGATTTTCTCGAAGTTGATCCATCGAAGGTGAATTACATGGACGTTTCGCCGAAGCAGCTCGTTTCAGTAGCCGCGGGCCTCATCCCGTTTCTGGAACACGACGACGCGAACCGCGCGCTGATGGGTTCCAATATGCAACGCCAAGGCGTGCCGCTGATTGTCTCGGAAACGCCGCTGGTCGGCACCGGTCTTGAAGAAAAAGTTGCGCGGGATTCGCACGCAGTTCTTCTGGCGGTCGAGAGCGGCAAGGTCGCTTCGGTTACGGCTGACCAAATCATCGTCAGCAAGGACGGCCATTTGCCCGAGAGCAAAAAGAAGCTCAAAACGGACCCTGAGACTGGAATTTACGTTTACGAGCTCCGGAAGTTCATGCGCTCCAATGCCGGCACTTGCGTCAATCAGAAACCGATCGTTCGCAAGGGTCAGCACGTGAAACGCGGGCAAGTCATCGCCGACGGGCCGAACACCGATCACGGCGAGCTGGCTTTGGGGCGCAATGTGCTCGTCGCGTTCATGCCGTGGAACGGTTACAACTTCGAGGACGCCATCATGATTTCGGAGAAGGTCGTGAAGGAAGACATTTATACTTCCATTCACATCGACGAGTTTGAGATCGGCGCACGCGACACGAAGCTGGGACCGGAGGAAATCACGCGCGACATTCCGAATGTAAGCGAGGAAGCTTTGCGCAACCTCGGCTCGGACGGCGTCGTGCGTGTCGGCGCAGAGGTGAAGCCAGGCGATATTTTGGTTGGGAAAATTACGCCGAAGAGCGAGACCGAACTCGCTCCCGAAGAACGGTTGCTTCGCGCGATATTTGGCGAGAAAGCTGCGGACGTAAAGGACACATCGCTTACAGTGCCCTCTGGCACTTACGGCATCGTGATGGATGTGAAGGTGTCGTCTCGCCGGGAGGTCTCACGCGAGAAACTTACTCCTGCGGAAACCAAACGGCAGCTCAAAAGCATTGGCGAAGAGCATAAGCGGAAGAAAGACGGACTCATCGAGCAGTTGACCGATTCACTGTCGAACGTCCTGCTCGGCGAAAAAATTCCCCTTGACGTCGTGAATGCCAAGACCGGTGAGATCATTATTCCGGCCAATCGCAAAATCACGAAAACACTTTTGCGAAAATTGGCGACGGCGCACGATCACATCGAGATCGACCCGAGCCCCATTCGGAACAGGATCCGCGAAATTATTGGCGCCTACGAACACAAGTTCGCCGAGCTGGAGCTTGAACGCGATCGCGCGACGGACCGCGTGGAAAGTGGCGAGGAGATCGAACCGGGAATCATCAAGCAGGTCAAAGTTTATATCGCCAGCAAGCGCAAGCTGAGTGTCGGCGATAAAATGGCGGGTCGCCACGGCAACAAAGGCGTTGTGGCGCGCATTGTGCCCGAGGAAGACATGCCGTTTCTCGCCGATGGAACCCCAGTGGACATCGTGCTTAATCCGTTAGGTGTTCCCAGCCGTATGAATGTCGGACAGGTTTTGGAAACGCACCTGGGCGTTGCTGCCAAGGCCCTCGGATTCAAAGTGGCGACTCCGGTGTTCGACGGGATCAAGGAAAAGCAAATTCGCGACTATCTGCTTGAGGCTAGGAAAAAGGAGGGCTTCACCTGGGTGCAGGAGAACGGTAAGGCGCGCTTGTTCGATGGTCGCACCGGCGATCCGTTCGATCAGGAAGTGGTGGTTGGTCACATCTACATGATGAAGCTCGGCCACCTTGTGGCGGACAAGATCCATGCGCGTGCGGTGGGACCCTATTCGCTTGTCACCCAACAGCCGCTCGGCGGCAAGGCGCAATATGGTGGCCAACGCTTCGGCGAAATGGAGGTGTGGGCTCTGGAAGCCTATGGCGCTGCGTACACATTGCAGGAACTGCTGACGGTTAAATCGGACGACGTGCAGGGCCGCACCCGCATCTACGAGTCAATTGTCAAAGGAGACAACTCGCTCGAAGCGGGAACGCCCGAATCCTTCAACGTGCTGATCAAGGAAATGCAAAGCCTCGGTCTCGACGTGAAGGTTGGTAGTCAGCCGCCCACCTTTATGGAGAGCGTGGCATAATTTTTGGATTCACAACTTATTCGGAGAAATCATGAACGAACATTCCTGGCGTGAGTTAGTGGGCGAAGAGCGCCCCGTGGGTTTTGATCAGGTAGCAATCGGGATTGCTTCCAGCGACACCATGCGCTCGTGGAGCAAAGGCGAAGTCAAAAACCCGGAGACAATTAATTACCGTACATTTAAGCCGGAGAAGGGCGGGCTCTTCTGCGAACGCATTTTTGGGCCGACCCGCGACTGGGAATGTTCGTGCGGAAAATACAAGCGCATCAAGCACAAGGGCGTGATCTGCGACCGGTGCGGCGTCGAAGTCACGCTGGCGCGCGTCCGGCGCGAACGCATGGGCCACATTGAACTGGCGGTTCCGGTCTCGCACATTTGGTTTTACAAGTGCATGCCCTCGCGGATCGGACTGATGCTGGACATGAGCGCCCGTCAACTCGAGCGCGTGATTTACTACGAAGATTACATCGTCATAGATCCTGGCAAGACGCCGTTGCAGAAGACACAACTCTTAAATGAAGTCGAATATCGCGAGGCGCAGGAACAATACGGCGAAGATTTTGTCGCCGGCATGGGGGCTGAAGCCATCAAGAAACTCCTGTCTGAGATTGATCTCAACAAGCTCAACAAAGAGTTGGAGAAGGCGATGGCGGCGACAAAAAGCAAGCAGATTCGCAAGAAACTGGCGAAACGTCTCAAGCTTGTTCAAGGTTTCCAAAGTTCACGCGCGCGCCCTGAGTGGATGATTCTTGAGGTGCTGCCAGTGATTCCGCCGGATCTGCGTCCATTAGTTCCACTGGAAGGCGGACGCTTTGCTACCTCGGACCTGAACGATCTCTATCGGCGGGTGATCAATCGTAACAACCGGCTCAAGAATCTGCTCATGCTTAAGACGCCAGACGTAATCATCCGGAATGAAAAACGGATGTTGCAGGAAGCCGTCGACGCTTTGTTCGACAACGGCCGACACGGGCGCGCAGTGACTGGCGCCGGCAATCGTCCGCTCAAATCTCTGAGCGACATGCTCAAAGGCAAAGGCGGCCGGTTCCGGCAGAACTTGCTAGGCAAACGCGTCGATTACTCGGGCCGCTCGGTAATTGTTATCGGTCCGGAGCTAAAGCTGAATCAGTGCGGTCTGCCGAAGAAGATGGCGCTGGTCCTTTTCGAGCCGTTCATCATTCGCCGGCTCAAAGACCTCGGCTACGTTCACACGGTGCGCAGCGCGAAGAAGATGATCGAGCGCCAGACTCCCGAAGTGTGGGACATTCTTGACGAAGTAACGAAGGGTCATCCGGTGCTGCTCAACCGCGCGCCGACTTTGCACCGTCTATCTATTCAGGCTTTTGAACCGCAATTGATCGAGGGCGAAGCCATTCGCATTCACCCGTTAGTTTGCACAGCTTACAACGCCGACTTCGACGGCGACCAAATGGCAGTGCACGTCCCACTGTCGGTCGAGGCGCAACTGGAAGCGCGCATGCTGATGCTGGCGCCCAACAACATTTTCTCGCCGTCGAGCGGTAAACCAATCACCACGCCAACCCAGGACATTACGCTTGGCTGTTCTTACATTACGCAAAATCCCCGGACGGGGAAAAAGGACGGCCATCTCTCGCTATTTGCAGAGCCGTCCGAAGTGGAATTTGCCATGGTCGAAGGCGCCATCAAAACGCATGATCGAATTTTGTTCAAGAACCCCGACCGCGGGCGGCAAACCAGCTTTGGAAATCCTGATTCGAGCGTGATCGAGACAACCGCCGGTCGCGTCATTTTCAATCAGATTTGGCCGAAAGAACTCGGCTTCTTCAATAAACCAGCGAGCAAGAAACAGCTCAGCGACATCATCTGGCGCTGCTATCAAATCGCTGGCCCGGCAGTTACGGTCGCAACACTGGACAAACTGAAAGAGCTCGGGTTCAAGGAAGCCACCTGCGCAGGTATCTCGATTGGCATCGAGGACATGATTATTCCGAAACGGAAAGAATCCGAGGTGGAGAATGCGTACAAACAGGTGAAACAGGTGGATCAGCAATACCGCCGCGGCATCATCACCGACGGCGAGCGGTACAACAAGATCATCGATATTTGGACGCACGCCGGCGATCAGATTTCC
>DATFXC010000130.1:0-7926 GCA_035258625.1 Candidatus Udaeobacter sp.
GAACGGTTTCGAGAATCTCTAACAACGATAGCCATAATTCAGAACGTAAGTCAGAACATTTGACAACGTCCACCGAGATTTGTTCACGTTCGTTTACGAGGGAAATCGATGTGGCTGCCTCGCTAGGATTCGAACCTAGACAGAGAGATCCAGAGTCTCTAGTGCTACCGTTACACCACGAGGCAACGAGCGAGAAAAGTAAAGATCGATGTGCCTCGCTGCAAGTCGAGCGCCGTCGCGCTCGAGGATGAATTTACGCGGCGGCGATCTTCTTTGCTTCCAACAGGATTTCGCTGCCTTGCTTAGCGCCTGCAACTTCCAAAAGACTCCCGCTCTTTTCCACGAGTTCGCGAGCGGATTTCACCATTGTGTCCACCATGTCGTCATCATGACTCGGGTCATGGTGAAAAAGGAGAAGCGTTTGAACCTCCGCCTCGAATGCGAGCGAAACGGCGCTGGAGATTGAACCGTGTCCCCAGCCGACGTGAGTTTTGTACTCTTGATCGGTGTACTGAGCATCAAGGACCAGAATATCGCTGCCGCGCAGAAATTGGACCAACGCGGCGTGCTGGGCCGCCGCAATTTCCTTGGCTTGCTTTGGACTCAGTTGTTTCCCCCGGGCGGCATGCAGAAAACATTCGTAAGGCTCGTGATCGGGGAGGAAAGCAATTGAGCCGCCACTGGTGAAAATCCGATAACCAGCGCACACGCCGGGATGATTTACGAATGCGGCGTGGACATCTACTTTGCCGAGCGAGAGCTTCATCTCACTCAGTTTGTTAATGTCCATCTTCGCGGAGAGCTCACGCATGGTGATCGGAAAGAACGGCGACCTCATCGGCTCGGTCATGATCTCGCGGAATGTCGCTCCTGCGCCGTCAAAACCAAAAATGCGAATTTCGTTTTTAGGATCGTACGCGGGGTTGAAAAATGGAAAGCCTTGGATGTGGTCCCAATGCGCGTGAGTGATCAACAACGAGAGCTTGATCGGTCGCTGTTGGAATTCTTTTTGCAGAGCCACCCCGAGTGGCCGGATGCCGGACCCGGCATCGAGCACGATAATCTCACCGTCTGCCCGCAACTCTAGGCAGGTAGTATTCCCACCGTAACGCAGAGTCTCGGGACCGGGCACTGCTATTGAGCCGCGTGTTCCCCAAAATTTGAGTCGTACAGGCGATGAGGATGCCGAGACGCTGGGCATGGATGGCAGAACGCGAATTTTGCCACGCATTTTCAATTTAACCAAGCGTTTTAAAACAATACCTTAAGAACGTTTCACAGGTCGCTGGCGGAATGAGATGAACGCGATCAGCGTAAATCGCTCCAGCTAGAAGAAAATCGGAATGATCAAAATTGCGAGAATGTTGACGACTTTGATCATCGGATTGATCGCAGGGCCGGCGGTATCTTTGTAAGGATCGCCGACCGTGTCGCCAGTAACTGCAGCTTGATGCGCGAAGGAGCCTTTGCCTCCAAGATTGCCTTCCTCAATGAACTTCTTAGCGTTGTCCCAGGCGCCTCCGCCGGATGTCATGGCAATGGCAATAAACAGACCGGTGACAATCGTTCCCACGAGCAAACCTCCGAGCGTGACAGCGCCCAATTGCGGAATGATCGCCACCGCCACCACGAAAATCACCGGCAGCAACGCTGGCACGATCATTTCGCGCAACGCCGCTTTGGTCACGATATCTACGCACCTGGCGTACTCAGGCGTGTCCTGGCCAGTCATGATACCGGGATGCACTTGCAGTTGCCGACGCACTTCGCGGACGACTGCGCCGGCGGCCTTGCCCACGGCGTCCATACTGAAGGCGGTGAAGAGGAACGGAAGCAATCCACCGAGGAACAAGCCGATGATCACCTTCGGGTCGGTAAGCGAAAACTTGAACACGAACGGCTCACCGTTACGTGTAACGTGCATTTCGAGTTCCTGCACGTAGGAGCCAAACAAAACGAGCGCTGCCAACCCGGCTGAAGCAATGGCGTAGCCTTTGGTCACTGCTTTCATCGTATTGCCCACCGCATCGAGTTGGTCGGTGACGTTGCGTACTTCCCTGGGCAATTTGCTCATCACTGCTATGCCGCCGGCGTTATCAGTGATTGGACCGAACGAATCAAGTGAGATGATGATTCCTGCCATGGATAACATCGCCATCACTGCGATAGCGATTCCGTAAAGGCCGCCAAAATGGAAACTAACTAAAATAGCGATTGCGATAAAGCCTACCGGCAGCGCGGTGGCCTGCTGACCAACGGCGAGACCGGCGATGATGTTCGTCGCATGACCAGTCTCTGAGGCTCGGGCAATTTTTTGGACCGGCCGGTAATGCATCGACGTGTAGTAATTGGTGATCACCACGACAACGGCGGTCATGATGAGCCCGACGACCGACGCCCAGTACAGTTGAGTGGGTGAGCGCATCCCGCCGGCGATCATGACCCCGGTCGGAAATAGGTAGTGCGTGGCTGGCCAGAAAAGGACGGCCGAAACAATTGCACTCGTTATCACGCCGCCCATGAGCGCGTTGGCCGGTTTTCCGCCTGCAACGTTCACGAAGAGCACACCCAGAATCGCGCCCAGCACGGAAATTCCGCCGAGCACAAAAGGGTAAATCACGGCTGCCGGGTTGTTCGGCAAGGTCAGCGCGCCAACAAGGATGACGCCGATCAAGCTCACCGCGTACGTTTCAAACACGTCAGCGGCCATGCCGGCGCAATCGCCCACGTTGTCGCCGACGTTGTCTGCGATCGTGGCCGGATTACGCGGATCGTCTTCTTCCAGACCCTTCTCGATCTTGCCCACGAGATCGGCGCCGACATCAGCGGCTTTGGTGTAAATGCCGCCGCCAAGCCGCGCGAACACGCTGATCAGACTAGCCCCCAGTGCGAGACCCACCAGGCTACCGACCGCGATTTGCTGACCGGCAATGCGCGAGACCACAGTATAGAAAATTGATACCGCCAAAAGAGCGAGTCCGACGACAAGCAGTCCGGTGACGGCGCCCCCGTTGAAAGCCATTCGTAGCGCCTTGGTAATCGACTCGGTCGCGGCCTGAGTCGTGCGCACGTTGGCGATCACCGCGATTCGCATCCCAATGTAGCCGGCCGAAAGCGAACAAAACGCGCCGATAACAAATCCGATCGCCGTCGGGCGATCTTTGAAAATGAAGAGCAAAATGAAAATTATGACTGCGATCGAGCTGATCGTGATCACCTGACGATTCAGATACGCTTTGGCGCCCTCCTGAATGGCAGCGGAAATCTCTCGCATCCGTTGATTTCCTGCGGGTGACCGAACCACCGCGGCAATTAAAAAAAACGCTGCCGCCAGACCAATCACAGCGCAGACCATCGACAGTGGCACGCCAAAAGTAAGAATGTTGAAGGCGAGGAAAAACATGGTCGGGTCAGGCTGAAGCGCAGGATTCTATGAAGAATTGCTGCGGTGGCAACTGCCTTACTTCAACCGTTCGCGTCTGTGCGGTTTCGTGAGGTCGAGCAGCGGACCGATCGGAACGATGCGAGTCGGATTAATCGCGGTATGCGTCATGTAGTAATGCCGCTTGATGTGATCCAAATTGACCGTGTCGGCGATGCCGGGCTGCTGGTACAAGTCCATTAGGTAGCCCTGCAGGTTTGGGTAATCGACAATCCGGCGCAGGTTGCATTTGAAATGACCGTGGTAAACGGCGTCAAAACGCACCAGCGTGCAAAATAATCGCCAGTCCGCCTCCACGATGCGGTTCCTGAACAAATATCGGCTGTTCGACAAGCGTTGCTCAAGTTCATCAAGCGCTTGAAAGACTCTGCGGCAGGCGCGCTCGTACGGTTGCTGGCGCGTGGCGAATCCTGCTTTGTAAACGCCGTTGTTCACATTGTCGTAGATAAAATCCGAGAGTTTCGCTTGCTCGGCTTCGATCTCTTTCGGGAAAAGGTCGACTTCTTTGTTTCGGGCGAAGTCGTTGAACACGTCGTTGAACATGCGGCAGATGTCGTCCTCGCAATTGTTCACGATTTGTTTGGTTTGCTTATCCCACAGCACCGGAACAGTCACGCGCTCGTGGTAATCGGGATCGGTCGCTTTGTAAGCTTCGCTTAAAAATTGAAAGCCGTTGATCGGATCAGTCGATTCAAACGGCGGACCAGGCGGAATCTTGCCGGATGGATCGCGAAACGCCCAGCCCAAATCGTCTCGAACTGGATCAACCACGGTCATGCCGATTGCGTCTTCGAGTCCTTTTAGCTTCCGAACGATAACGGTGCGACTGGCCCACGGGCAGGCCAGCGAAACGTAAAGATGATAGCGGCCCGCCTCAGCAGCGTAAGGCGTCGAGCTGTCATTTGAGACCCACTCGCGAAACACGTCCTCCTGGCGTTTGAATTCCCCTGACTTAGTCTCCTCGTCCGGAAATTGCGCTTTCATTGTTCGGCTTTCGAATTGTAGAGCGTCCGTGTCAGACGCCAAAGTGATTTAGCGGCGTTTCACAGAATGGAGCTAGCGGGAGCTGAGCGACATAGACGGGAAGCCCGAAGGGGTGAAGGGAGCAGGCGCGAGCAAGAGCCCGCTCGCGTTGACACGGAAAACAGCCAGTGATAGCGTCGCCCAAATTTACGCGGAAGTCCGTAAAAGCCGGGCGATAACGCGGTTACGTTTCCAGACTTGCACACGTTATTGAACAGTCAGGTTTTGGTGCTCAACCGGCTCTGGCAGGCGGTGAACATCTGCTCTGCTCGCCGCGCCTTTTCGCTCGTTTACGCAGGGCACGCCCAGATTGTGTCTTCGGACAACGCGAATAATTTTTCCACCCACGATTTCGAAAGCTGGCGCGATCTGTCCGCGAACGCGCCTGAGCATGAAGTGGTCACCACGATTTCGTTTAAGATCCGCATCCCGCGGGTGATCGTGCTCCTTCTGTTCGATCGGCTTCCGAAGAAGGAAGTAAAATTCACCCGGCACAACGTGTTCGAGCGAGACAAGAACACCTGCCAGTACTGCGGCCAACTCTTCGATCGGAGCGAGCTTAATTTGGATCATGTGGTGCCGCGCGACCGCGGCGGGACAACGACTTGGGAAAACGTGGTTTGCTCGTGCATCGCCTGCAATACGCGGAAGGGCAACCGCCTTCCGCGCGAAGCGCACATGAGCCTGATCCGCAAACCTAAGCGGCCAAAGTGGCGGCCGTTTGTGCAGATCACGTTTGCTGCTCCTCAGCACGACCTCTGGAAGCACTTCGTTGACCTTGCGTACTGGAACGTCGAACTGAGCGACTAGAGTTCAAGGAGTGACGGCTTCTAAACCGTCTCAGCGCATTCGACGGCTGCCCAAGCCATCGTTCCTTGTTTTAGTGCTTCAGCGCTTCAAGAATTGGCTGCGGGTAAACGCCCAGCCAGATTGTACCGACAATCAACGCGGTAATTGCGATGCGCGATAAGACATTCACGGGAATGTTTTGCACATTGGAACTGGATTGCCAATACATCGCGCGGACAACCTTTAGATAATAGTAGAATCCGCAGCCAACCGTGATAACGCCAACGACGACGAGCGCGATCTGACGCTGCAGAACTGCCGCGTAAAAGATGTAGAACTTGCCGAGAAATCCCGCCGTGAACGGCACACCCGCAAGCGAGACCATTCCGATCAGCATCGCGAACGCGAGAAATGGCGAGCGCCCGGCAAGACCATCAAAATCGGAAATTTCTTCGCCGGCTTGCTGCGCCACGAGTATCAGCACTGCAAAACTCAGCAGGGTCATCAACAGGTAAGCGACGAGGTAGAAGGTAATCGCGCGGACGTCGAAACAGACTACGCCGATGAGCAGATAACCTGCGTGCGCGATGCTGGAATATGCGAGCAGTCGCTTCAAGTTCGTCTGGGGTAGCGCTGCGAGATTGCCGTAAATCAATGTGAGCAGCGCGATCGCCACGATAAGCCGTTGTGTTTGCGGCAGGTTCATGAACGGTTGCAACACACGCATCAACACGACGAATCCCGCCGCCTTGGAACCGACCGAGAGGTAGGCAGTCACCGGCGTGGGCGCACCTTGGTAAACATCCGGCACCCAGATTTGGAACGGCACCGCCGCAATCTTGAAACCGAGCGCGACCAGAACAAACACCATGCCTAGCAACGCTGCGCCGGACTCGGTGCCCGTACTCGCCAACGCCGCGGTGAGACGATAGAGATTTGTCTGGCCAGTCGTCCCGAAAATCCACGCTATCCCGTACACGAGAAACGCGGTGGAAAGTGCGCTGAGCACGAGATATTTCATGCCTGCTTCGAGAGTGATGGGGTTGCGCCGGGTAAAACTGACCAGCACGTAAAAGGACACCGTTACCAGCTCGAGCGAGACAAAGATGAAAACGAAATCGATCGCCGACACCAGGTACATGAGTCCCGCACACGTGAAAAGAGGCAGCGCAACAAGTTCGCCGAGACCTTCCTGCGGCACGCCACTTGGAAAGGAGGTGCGCAGCACTGGCGCGTAATCGACCATCATAATGAGCACAAAAATGGTGGTCACCAACGCGAATTGCTTGAAGAAGATCGCCAGACGGTCACCTGCATAGAAGCTCCAGAAAGCGGTCGCGTGAGATGCTGAGGGAGAGGGAGCGACGAAGAAGCTTGCCACAAGCACAAGTGCCAGGCCAGCGATTGCGGCGAAAACGAAGGCACGTTTGTCCACCTTGCTGGCAAAGGCTTCGGCTAGCAGGATCAACATGCCGAGCACCAGCACCGCGATATCAAGTTCTGGCGCCGTGATCCTAATCATCTGAATGCTATTTCGCGAATATTGTAGCCACGCGCCTGTGGCGCGTTTTGGCTGATGACTCCCAGACGGCGCACGGCGCCGTGGCAACCGGCCTGAGCTGTGGGATGTCTCCTGTTCGCCGAGAGATACCTGTGGAATCTCGGCTCTACCATCCGCACAAAGGATTGCGGAAAAAACCCGTAGCAAAGAAGCGCGGCCACCAGCAGCGTCACTGGCACACGCAAGCCCGGCCGAAGATCGGGCAGTCTTTGCCACTGCTCGCGAATGGTGCCCATGAACGTCTTCCGATACGCTCGCAACATGTAAACCGTCGAGATCACCACGCCCCACAGCGCAAGCAGGGTGCCGATTTGGAAAATGTGAAGGCGCTCGATTTCCCAACCCTCCCTGAACGCGCCAAAAAAGATCATGATTTCCCCCGCAAAATTAGCGAAGCCCGGGAGGCCGATTGCAGCAAACACGCCGAGTCCAAACGCTAGCCCGGCAAAAGGCATTACCGTCGCCAGCCCGCCAAGCTCATCGAACGCCAAGGTGCCGGTGCGGCGGCGTAATTCGCCCGCCAGACCAAATAGCAACGCGGTTGAGAGACCGTGAGCAAACATCAACACAACGGCACCGGTCACACCGACAACACCAAAGCTGGCAATGCCGAGGAAAATGTAACCCATGTGCATCACGCTCGAGTAACCCAGCATCCAATCCAGCCGCTTCTGCGCGATCGTAACCAACCCGACATAGATAATGTTCCCGAGTAACAGCACAACGACCAGACTCGTCCAGTACCGTGCGCCTTCGGGCAGCAGGGGAATGGCCAGGCGCAAGAGCCCGTACAGTCCGAATTTTTTCAAGACACCTGCGTGCAGCATCGCAGCGGGCGCCGGCGCTGCGGCATACGCTTCTGGCGCCCACGTGTGAAACGGAAAGAGCGAAATGAGGATTCCAAAACCGACAAGCAGTAGCAGATAAACATGGCGTTGCGCGTCCGCTGTGATCTGTCCCATGCCGGCCGCGGTCTGCAACGCGCGAATATCGAAACTGCGCGAACCCGGAGGAACACTTTGGTAGAGCAAAATGAGGCCAAGCAGCAGAATGAAGCTGCCGATTCCGAGATAGATTGTGATTTTCCAAGCCGCTGCGACCCGGTTTCCGC
>DATFXC010000131.1:0-6451 GCA_035258625.1 Candidatus Udaeobacter sp.
CCGATCAGATAGCGCGCGCCCGGGGGAAAGCTGCGCGACAATTTTGTTTTTATTTGAATCCAATTCACGAGCCGGCCTCATCCAACTTTCAAAACCAATCATGAACAATCAACAAGCAACAGACAAAGCGGGAAGTCCGCGGCGTCTTAAAATTATGAAAAACGATCACACATTATACGGGATCCTGGCTGGCTCGGAAGAGAAAGGCCGGGGCGTGATGGAAACAGCGGTTTATGCCACGTGCATTTTGAGCGTGGTCGCCGCAATCTTCCAATTCATTGAGCAACCGACGACAGATCCGTTCGCTGGCTTCTACCCGCCAGCGCAACCCGCCTCCATTGTTTCACACGCCGTGCAAGCGGCGTGGGAGACGAAATCCTGAACGGCCGGGGCGAGATATCTCGAATAAGACCGGGGCGTCGCGCTGCGCCGAGCGCTGAAGCTCTGTAGCGGGGCGTCCCTAGGGTGATTCGGAGTAAGTGTTTTCCAGTAACCAAGGGGTCGGGTTCCTACTAGAGCAAATGGCCGCTCACGTCGGATTTGACAATGAATGAACGTTCATTCATCTTCCCGCATCTATGCTCCAACCCCAAACAGATTCAGTTCCTGACCGGCGTTCTCAGATCTTGGATGCAGCCCTTGCTTGCTTCGCCAAGCGCGGTTTTCACCAAACCAGCATGCACGACATCAGCGCTGAGGCGGGGATCAGCGTTGGATTGATCTACCGCTATTTCGAAAACAAAGAGGCGGTCATCTCCGCAATGGCGGATCGCCACAAGAAAGAGATTTCCGAAGTGCTGCAGCGCGCTAAACAGGCGCCGACGCTGCTCGAGTCGCTCGAAATCCTGTTCACCGCTCATTGCTGCGAAGAGGAGACGCGAGTGATCTCGGCATTCGTTGTGGATCTCTATGCGGAAGCGTCACGAAACCCGCGCGTGGCCGATTTGGTGCGCGACGTTTTGCAAACCGCGATGGCGGGCGTTACCGAACTAATCAGCAGAGCGCCGGAGGCTCAAAACACGACGCGGGGCCTTTCGCCAAGCGAAATGGCAGAATTAATTTTTGCCGTCGCACGCGGGATGTTGATGCTGGACGTGTTGCGTCCACAGGAAATGACCGCATCGGAGCGGCGTGAGCGACAACTGGAAGTGACGCGCAGACTCTGGCGCTTGCTGTTCAAACCGGAGGCAGAACTGGCTTATGCATGACGTAGCAAGACCAGTTTCAAATCGCCCCATGCAGGCCAAGCCAAAGCGGCGACGAAAGCCTATCCATATTGCGGTAGCTCTGCTGGTGGCGATGTGCGTTTTTGTTTTCGGCATCAAGGTTTTGCAAATCGGCAAGATGATGAGCACGCCGCAAACAATGCCGGCTACCACCGTTAGCAGCGCATCGGTGAAAGAGGAAGATTGGGCTCCGCATCTCACGGCAGTGGGATCAGTCAGTGCCGTGGAAGGTGCCGTCGTTTCCGCAGAGCTCGCTGGCATTGTGAGCGAAATCAATTTCGAAAACGGCGCGGAGGCAAAAAAGGGCGAGGTGCTCATGAAACTCGATGCGTCGCAAGAGGAGGCACTTTTACGATCTGCGGAAGCTGAAGCGCAGCTGGCGCGGACGGACCTCGAGCGAGCCCGCGATCTTGCCATAAAGAAAGTTGTTTCAAGCGCCGAGCTCGACTCTGCTCAATCAAAATTCAGGAGACTGAACGCCGTTGTGGATCAGATGCGCTCGAACATCGGGAAGAAGTCGCTTATCGCGCCCTTCGACGGACAGCTTGGTATTCGCCAGGTCAACGTTGGCCAAATGATCAACGCCGGTCAGCAGGTTGTAGCGCTCACGGCGCTTAATCCCGTGTACGTCGATTTTGCGTTGCCGGAACAATATCTCTCGAAGCTGGCGAAAGATCTGGAGGTGACCGTGCGCGCCGACGCGTTCCCTGACCGCCAGTTCAAGGGGAAATTGACTGCGATCAATTCCATGGTGGATCCGGTTACGCGGAACGTGCCGTTGCAGGCGACATTGCAAAATCCCGATCGCGCGCTTCATCCAGGCATGTTCGCGAAGGTTGAAGTCGCTTTGCCAGAAACAAAAAAGACAATCGTAATTCCTGGATCAGCCGTGTCTTATGCGCCGTATGGTGACTCGGTCTTCTTGATTGAGAAACAGAAAGATCCGAAGACCGGGAAGGAATCACAGGTGCTTCGGCAGCAATTTGTGAGGATCGGCGATGCGCGTGGCGATTTCGTCGCGATCACGCAAGGACTGAAAGCCGGCCAAACCGTGGTTGGCACAGGAGTTTTCAAACTGCGCAACGGAATGGCTGTAACAGTGAACAATGATCTTGCCCCAAAACCGGAGCTGAATCCGAAACCGGCCGATACGTGATTTGGATGCCGAATGACTAATGAAATCCAACCACTGTCATCCCGAGCGAAGTCGAAGGATCCCGTTGCAAAACTGTTGGGTTGCATCGCAGGATTCTTCGACTTCGCTTCGCTCAAAATGACGCTGCTAATTAGATGAAATCGTTCACGGATCTTTTCATCAAGCGGCCGGTGCTGGCGATGGTCGTCAGCTTTGTGATCCTTATTGCCGGATCCAAAGCGATATTGCCGATTCTTTTTCCGAAACTCGCGGGCTTGGGCGGCCTAAATGTGCGGCAATATCCGCGGAGCGATATCGCTTCAATTACAGTTTCTACAGTTTACATCGGCGCGGATGCGGAGCTCGTGCGCGGATTCATCACAACGCCGCTCGAGCGCGCGATCGCCGCGGCCGATGGAATCGACTACATCCAGTCAGAAAGCAAACAGGGGCAATCACTGATTACTGCGCGTCTGAAATTGAACTACGACGCCAACAAGGCTTTGTCTGATATCAGCTCGAGGGTGGACGCAATCCGGCGCGATCTGCCTCCGGAATCTGAAATTCCGGTGATCAGTATTGAATCGGCAGACTCGCGATTCGCTTCTGCGTATTTGAGTTTTACGTCAGACATTCTCCAGCCGAACGAAGTCACAGATTATCTTGTGCGACTCGTGCAGCCTCGCCTTACGGCCGTTGGGGGTGTGCAGAAGGCAGATATTCTGGGCGGCCGCTACTTCGCGATGCGAATCTGGATGAAACCGGATCGCATGGCTGCGTTAAACATCTCGCCGGCTCAAGTACGCAGTGCGCTCTCAAGGAATAACTATCTCTCGGCGGTCGGGAGCACGAAAGGTTCGCTTCTTCAGGTAAACCTGACGGCGAACACCGACTTGCATACTGCGGATGATTTTAAAAAGCTCGTGGTGCGTCAGGACAAGGGAACTCTCGTTAGGCTGGGAGACGTTGCGGACGTCGTTCTCGGCGCGGAAGACTACAACGCCGAAGTGCGTTTTTCCGGGCAAAAAGCCGTGTTTATGGGGATTTGGGTTTTGCCGAATGCGAACTCGGTTGATGTGATCAAGCGAGTCCGCGCGGAAATGGAGCAGATCAAGCGCGAGTTACCCACAGGCATGACTGGCGACATCGCCTACGATTCGACTGCCTACATCAACGACGCCATCCACGAAGTCGTAAAGACGCTGATCGATACGCTGCTCATCGTGATGGTGGTAATTTTCCTGTTCCTGGGTTCGTTCCGATCCGTAATTGTTCCTGTCGTGGCGATCCCTATTTCGCTCATCGGCGCGATGTTTCTCATGCAGTTGTTTGGCTTTTCGCTGAACCTGCTGACGCTCCTGGCGATCGTGCTTTCGGTCGGGTTGGTTGTGGATGACGCGATTGTCGTTGTCGAAAACGTCGAGCGGCACATGCGCGAAGGTATGTCGCGCATGAACGCCGCGCTCAAGGGTGCGCGTGAATTGGTTGGTCCGATCATTGCGATGACTCTCACGCTTGCCACGGTTTACACGCCCATCGCGCTTCAGGGAGGCCTGACCGGTGCGCTCTTCCGCGAGTTTGCTCTGACGCTCGCCGGCGCTGTGTTCATCTCGGGCGTGGTTGCGCTCACACTTTCGCCGATGATGTCGGCACACCTGCTACGGTCCGAGCACGTCGATCACGGATTTAGCGGATGGGTTAATCGCACTTTCGATCGGTTCCGCGACTGGTATGGCAGTCATCTTGATCGGACGCTCAACGCGCGCCCTGCGGTTTATCTGGTTTGGGCGGGCGTATCGGCGCTTGCACTTTTCATGTTCATCATGATTCCGAGCTTTGCCTCGAAGGAACTAGCGCCGACGGAAGATCAGGGCGTCATCTTTGGAATCGTCACCGCTCCAGCAAACGCGACCATCGACGATACAATTCGATACGCTGATGCAGCTGACAGAGTTTTCCTCGGTGTCCCCGATACGCGTTTCACGTTTCAAATTACATTTCCGGATAGTGGTTTTGGCGGAATGGTTTTGAAACCATGGGGGGTGCGAAAAACACCGACGGCAGATTATCTTCCTGTAGTTCAGCACAAACTCGGCGATATCCCGGGCATTCAGATGTTTCCAGTGATGCCGTCGGCGCTCCCGGGCAGCGATTCCTTTCCGATAAGTTTCGTGATCGCTTCCACTGCCGACCCGGAACGAATTCTCGAGTTCGCGCAACAGCTGTACGCAAAAGCAATGCAGGCGCACGTCTTCCGATTTGCCGATATCGACACGAAAATCGACCAGCCTCAGGCGGAGATTGATTTCGATCACGACAAAATCGCTGCGCTTGGCCTCGACATGCAGCAGGTGGGTGCCGATCTCACCGCAGCGATTGGCGGAAATTACGTCAATCGATTCAACATCTCCGGACGCAGTTACAAGGTCATTCCGCAAATCAAGCGTGTCGATCGCCTGAATCCGCAGCAGTTGGAAAACATTTATGTCACCGGGCCTAACAACAAGTTGATCCCGCTCAGCACGGTGGCGACGATTAAGCACAAAACCGTAGCGCGTTCGCTTAACCGAATGCAGCAACTCAACGCCGTCGCCATCAGCGGCGTCCCGGCGCGTTCGATCGATGCGGCTCTAAAATTTCTCGAGGACGAAGCGCGTAAGATTCTGCCGAAGGGATACGTGATCGATTACACCGGCGAGTCACGGCAACTTCGCACCGAGGGCGACAAGTTTGTCCCTGTATTCGTGTTGTCGATCGTTTTAATCTTTTTGGTCCTCGCGGCACAGTTCAACAGTTTTCGCGATCCATTTATCGTTCTGTTGGGGTCAGTGCCGCTGGCGCTTTTCGGTGCTGTGATTTTCATGTTTTTGAAGATTCCGTTTGGCACCTTCTTCACGAATGGGTGGACCACTTCGCTAAATATTTACTCGCAGGTTGGTCTGGTGACCCTGGTCGGACTCGTTTCGCGAAATGGCATCCTGATCGTCCAGTTCGCCAACGAAATGCAGCGAAAAGGCATGGATAAACTGACCGCGGTCGCGCAAGCCGCGCGAATTCGGCTGCGTCCCATCATGATGACGAGCGCTGCGACTGTTGCTGGTCATTTCCCGCTGACATTGGTGACTGGCGCCGGCGCGGCTGCGAGAAATTCAATTGGTCTCGTTCTCGTAGGCGGGATGACCATCGGTACGATTTTCACGCTGTTCATCGTTCCGTCGCTTTACATGCTCCTCGCGAAAGAGCATCACGAAAAATCTCTGATGGATGTAGGCTGGGACGACACTTCAGAGGATGTCGATCTTACGCCTGAAATGGCGCCCGCTCTCGCGCCAGACGGCAACGGCAACGGTTGGAAGAAATAATGGACACAAAACAGAAGCCTCGGTGAGTTGCCCCCACCGAGGCTTTGTTTTTTTGCAGCGGCTCCCCCCGAACCGCTGCTACTCCCGAATTTTAGCCAGGCCCTCGCGGTTGAAGAGCTCGCTAGGGCCAGAGCTTTCTCTTAGCGGTTTTCTCTGAAACTGCCACGAAATTCGGCCAGCTCAGTCGAGTTGCTGATTTTTGTGACGAACCACGGCTCTGGCCCGGAACTCGCTGCCAACTGCTCTACGATCGGCTTTCCGATCGGCGTTGGCCCAAAGGCGACGGAGTGACCAGCCTTTGCCACGGTGATGTAGTTTTGTCCTCTGTTTTGGCAGAGGAACAGTCCTTGTTCACCTTCGAGCAAGCTCGCCAGGTCCAATCCGCTTACCGGTACATTAATTTCGAGTTTCATACTCTAGTATCCTTTCTCTTTTGGATTTCTTTTGTTCATGAAACTCTGGGCAATCACATGACAATTGCGAGGTGAACTAAAGTTTCCTTTTTCGCCGGCGAATTGTTGAACGTTTTTGTGATGCGCGTAGTCTTTGATTGCGCGCGGGGAGAGGCAGCAGGTGAGGGGACACGGCGAGACAAGCAGCAAAACTCAACCGGTAATCAATCCGGCATTGGAGAAACCTCTGCTCAAATTACATCGCGCGATTGACGTCAGATCATTCTGGAAAGCTGTCCACCAGTTGCTCTCCGCTGCGATTCCGAAACACCCCGT
>DATFXC010000132.1:0-8993 GCA_035258625.1 Candidatus Udaeobacter sp.
AAGGCATGCTGTCAAACCTGGCAGCCACATGGAAAAACCTCTCATCAACTAATTCGCAATGCACCGTTCAAAGAGTCGCATTGTTGTCAAGCGACTCAGGCACGGTGTCAGACAGGAAAAGCGAGGGGAGCGCTTGCCGTACTTTACTCCCAAAGAAAGGAGCGATTCTCCGCCACGATTCGACCGCTCGTGATCAACAGACAACGCCAGGCAATCACGCGGCCGTCGTCAAGGTAATCGTCCCCGATCACCTTGAATTCGGTCTTATGAGTGCCGCGGACATTCCTGTATGTGATCTCTTGCGCCTGGACGTGTTCGTGCAGTTTCTCTTGGCGATATTCCAAACGCACGGTGACATCGGACGGGCGTTTGGCCCGCCAAAAGAAATCGAAGTAATCGCCAAAACGCTGGCGTCGATCCAGCCCCGTCACGGCGCCGAAGAGCCGGTATTGCCTCTCAAAAGTGATCGGAGCGTCCTGAAGCGTAGCAGTTTTCTGGTTCGGCGCATTTGATTTCGAGCCAAGCTTGCTGGTCGTTTGGCGTGCCCTCTCACCTGGCTTTGGCCCTGTCTCGCTCAAGAAGAAAAGCTTGGTTTTTCGAAACTCAAAATCCTTGTCCAACGCCACTGGCAGCGGCGTCACTTTTTCGACGACTTTCGGTTCTTCCCGAGCGCTGTTGCCGAAAGCGGAAAGAGCCAGAAAGGTCAAAAGGAAAACTGTGGTGGCAAATCTCATTTGTGTAATAAAGCCGCTCGTTCAAGCAAGTGTCAATGTGCAAGCGATAGGGTCTCACTGGTGGAACTGGCCCGAATTCGGAAGTAATTTTTGGCGTGGTCGAAGTTCGCTACGAGCGAGGCGTTTACCTGGCGCAACAGGATTTCTGGCTCGATCCGTGGGACGCCAAACGTTTCGCGTTCGTTTCGCACGCGCACGGCGACCACATCGCGCCGCACCAGGAGGTGATCGTTTCCGAGCGCACGGCGCGTCTGCTGCAAGTACGCCTGGCGGGCTCGCGCATCGAGCATGCTCTGCCATTTGGGGAAAGACGATCAGTTCGCGGTCTTGAATTGATGTTGATACCTGCTGGGCACATCTTTGGTTCAGCCCAGTGTCTTCTTTTCGCCGGCAACGAGACGCTGCTCTACACTGGCGATTTGAAGCTGCGCCCCGGGAAATCCGCCGAGCAACCAGAATGGCGGCACGCTGATACGCTTGTGATGGAGACAACGTTCGGACGTCCCCGCTATCGCTTCCCGCCAACCAAAGAGGTGATCGATCAAATGGTCGCTTTCTGCGGCGAGACAATTGACGCAGGTGAAGTGCCGGTGCTGCTGGGCTATTCGTTAGGCAAAGCGCAGGAAATCCTCTGTTCGCTTGAGGGCGCTGGGTTGATGCCGATGCTGCACGGCTCGGTTTACCAAATGACGCGCATCTACGAGAAGTTCGGCCAATCGTTTTGCAAATACCTGCGGTACAACGGGAATGATGTTGCAGGAAAAGTGCTGATCTGTCCGCCGAGCGCAAACCGCTCGCAAATGCTGGAGAAAATCCCGCGCAAACGAGTGGCGCTGATCAGTGGCTGGGCAGTAGATCCTGACGCGGTCTATCGTTACCAAGTCGATGCAGCGTTTCCTCTCTCGGATCACGCGGATTATGACGATCTGCGTCGGTACGTGGAATTGGTACAGCCGGTCCGGGTATTTACGCTTCACGGTTTCGCCGCAGCGTTTGCCTCCGACCTTCGCGCGCGCGGCATCGAGGCGTGGGCGTTGAGCGAAGAAAACCAGATGGAGCTGCTCTTCGCAGGAAGGGACATCCCGCTGCGACCTCTCCGGACAAATTTCGGAGCACCGCCAAGTCGGCGCAAGTCAACGCCACAATCTGAATTTCTGGATTTTGCCAATGTTGGTGAAGCCATCGCCGCGACTCTGGCGAAATTGGAAAAGATTCGACTGTTATCCGATTACCTCCGGTGCCTAACAAGCGAACAGCTTCCGATTGCGACTACGTATTTCACCGGAAGAGCGTTTGCCCAAAGCGATCTGCGGATATTGCAGGTCGGATGGGCGGTGATCTTCCGAGCGCTGCAGGACACGACCAGAATCGGAGATGCCGAATTTCATCGCGTGGCCGGCAGGCACGGGGATGCTGGGAAAACTGCGTTCGAGGTTCTCGATGGGCGAACCGCGCCGCAGCCATTCAGTGTTCTAGAGTCGGCCGAGTTGTTCCAAAATCTCCACGGCGCGCGCGGCCCGATCGCGAAGACAAAGCTGCTGCAGAAGCGATTTTCCATGCTGTCCGCGCACGAAGGGCAGTACATCGTCAAGATCTTGACCGGCGACCTGCGCATCGGATTGCGCGAGGGATTGGTCGAGGAAGCCATCGCCAGAGCGTTTGCTGTTCCGCTCGAAGAAGTGAAACACGCCAACATGTTGTTAGGCGATATCGGCCGGACCGCGCTGCTGGCTTCACGCAAAGAACTGCACCGGGCCGGGCTTTCGATGTTTCATCCCATAAAGTGCATGCTCGCCACTCCCGAACCAAGTGCAGAGGCCGTCTGGAACCGCTTTGTTGAAGCTGCGAGCCGTGACCGCACCCAGCCGGAATCACCGATCCCGGCTACCGTGTATATTGAGGACAAATTCGACGGCATTCGCGCACAGCTTCATCGCACCAGACAGAGGGTCGAGATTTTCTCGCGCGATTTGAGACGCATTACCACTCAATTCCCGGAGCTCGCCGAACAAGCCAGAAAATTCGACCAGGAGCTGATTGCTGACGGCGAAATCATCGCTTTTGCAGAACGCCGGCGACTGACGTTCTTTGATCTGCAAAAGCGCCTCGGACGCAAGGACGAGAACGCTGACTTGTTTGCAAAAGCGGCAGCGGATGTGCCGGTCGCCTTCGTGCTTTTCGATCTTCTGTGGCTGAACGGACACTCGCTTTTGAATACACCGCTGCGCGAGCGGCGGGAACAGCTCCGAACACTTGTACTACCGCCTCAATTTCAGAGAACGAAAGTAACACCGGCGCGTTCGGGCTCCGAGATTGAGCAAATTTTTCAGGATGCGCGACGACGCTTGAATGAAGGTTTGATGATCAAAGACCCCGAAAGCTTTTATCTGCCGGGCACGCGCGGAATGTTTTGGTTCAAACTGAAGCGCGAGTTGGCGACGCTGGACGTGGTGGTTATCGCGGCGGAGTTTGGCCACGGCAAACGGAATAACGTTCTAAGCGATTATACGTTTGCCGTGCGAGACGAAACGACCGGCGAACTTCTGCCGATTGGCAAAGCCTACAGCGGATTGACCGACGCGGAGATTGCAAATTTAACGGAGCACTTCAAACAGAACACAATCGCCGACCACGGCCGGTATCGCAGAGTAAAACCGGATGTGGTGCTCGAGGTGGCTTTCAATTCAATCCAGCCCAGCACACGTCACGCCAGTGGACTGGCGCTGCGCTTTCCAAGAATCAAAACGATTCGACACGACAAGAACGTCGAATCGATCGATACACTCCAGTACGCACGCGAGCTTACCAAGCAATCAGCAAATTCACTAGAAAATTTCGAAACGAGCGCCTAACCACCGCCCGGGACTTACTCTGGAGTCGGCGATGGAACGCTCCGCTGAGGCTGCCCGGGAACGGGCGCCCGTGGCGTAGGTGAACTAGTCGATCTAACTGCAACCACTTCGACCTCGCCATGGCGCAAACGCTGAACATTGGCAAAAACAGCTAAAATCGTCAGACAAACCACAATGATTAGCATCAACGAAGCAGCGGGCTTTGAAACTCGGGACGGTTGAGATTTTTCATTCGACCGCTCTGCCAGGTTCACGTCCCAGTATCGAAGTGAACATGGCAAGCGCAAGCGAGCCCGTGCAGGTCAGTCCAGACGCAGCGCCGCAATTGCATCCATAACGTGCTCACTCAGCCGTGCGTAAAGATTTTTTCCTGCCCGCTCAATATCAGCCGCGCTGAACAAGATCGGGTCTCCAATCACGATGGTAATTGGCACAAAACGAAGCCCGCCACCGCCGCGCGGCAGCGCTTCGCGGGCGCCGAAGATCCGCATCGGCACGACGGGCGCGAGTGTTTTGGCGATCACCAAACCCAACCCCGGCTCGGCGGGTTGCAAGTTGCCGTCAAGCGTGCGCGAGCCTTCAGGGAAAACCAGGACGCCGTTCCCTCCCTGTAAGACGCGGATCACAGCTTTGATCGCGCTGCGATCGACGCCCTCCTGATTGACCGGGATCACATTTAGGTTTGGCAAAAGCCAGCCCAGCAGCGGCACGTCGAGAAGCGTGCGCCGCGCCAGAAAATAAATTGCCCGATCGCACGTCGTCCCGGCGAGCGGGGGATCGAGATAGCTCTGGTGGTTCATCGCAAGAATTACGGGCCCGCTTTGAATCATGCGTTCCCGATGAATCACCCGAAACCGAAAGAACCATCGCCCAATAAAGCGGGATAAATGATAACCGACCCAGTAACAGAAGTTCATTCACCGCGCGATTTCGTGATCTGAAGATCACGGATCGGCAAACCAATTTGCTCGAGCCGCGTCATGATCTCGTTCACCACGTCCTCAATCGTCACTTGAGAAGTGTCGATCATGTGCGCGTCTGTCGCTTTCACCAGTGGTGACACGGGCCGTGAAACATCATCGTGATCGCGCATCGCGATTTTGTCGCGTTCACCTTGTGCGGCACGACGCTGTAGCCGAACCTCAGGGGAAGCATCTATATAGAACTTGTACGGCGTATCCGGAAAAACGACCGACCCAATGTCGCGCCCTTCGATCACCACGTCGTGCCCGCGGGCGCAATCATGGAGTTTTTGTGAAACGATCTCGCGGACCCGCTGCAATCTGCTGACGCGCGAAACGCTTTCGTTCACGCGATCATCACGCAAATGCTCCCTGGGATCGACTTTGTCCACGAGGATGCGCGACTCCCCGTCTTGAACGGTGCAGGTAAGCGCTGCTGAAACCAGCGCAGCGGAAATGCAGTCGCTTTCCTGCGGCCCGATGTTCTTCTGTAAGAGATGCCAGGTGATCGCCCGATAAAATCCGCCCGAGTTGACGTAGACAAAACCGAGCCGACCGGCAAGCGCTCGCGCAACGCTGCTTTTTCCCGAGGCAGCGGGACCATCAATAGCGATCACACGGTCCGAGCGTCGGTGGGAAGCGTGTGATCCCATGTGTACTTCGTGCCTAACGAAACGTCTTAACCTTCCTCTGCCGGCACGGCGGCGAGCGAACCGATCACAGGCGTACTGACCTGCATTCGCTTCGGATTGCTAAACTCTTCCAGCACGGCTTCGAATCCCGGATACGATTCACGAATGCAGTCGGCATCCTGGATGACGGTTTCGCCTTCAGCAAAGAGACCTGCTATGGCAAAGGCCATCGCAATCCGATGGTCGCCGAAGCTCGGCACACGCGCTCCGTGCAGGGGCGCCGGTCCGTAAATTTCAAGTCCATCGCTCAGCTCCGACACTTGCGTGCCCATGGCACGCAGATTGTGCGCTATCGCCGCGATGCGGTCGCTCTCCTTGACGCGCAATTCCTCTGCGTGGCGGATCGTTGTTTTGCCGCTAGCGAGGGCCCCTGCGACAGAAAGAATCGGCAGTTCGTCAATTAGTTGTGGCACCTCTTTGCCCTGAATAACGGTTGCCTTGAGTGGAACACCGGTCACTTCGACGATGCCACGAGCTTCAAGCTGCTCGACATCCTCGACTGCTTCTCGGACCTGCGCGCCCATTCGGAGCAGTACGCCCAGCAACGCCGTTCGCGAATCGTTCAAACCAACGTCGCGGACGAGCAAATGTCCACGACGTTGCGCCGCAGCCGCAACGAGCCAAAAAGCCGCCGAAGAGATGTCGCCGGGAATGTCAAAATCCCGCGACTCGGGAACTTGGTCGCCGAAGATCGAGACGCTGCCGTCAGCCTCCGTAGTAGTGCGTACTAGGAAATAATTAAGCATCTTCTCCATGTGGTTTCGCGTTCGTATCGGCTCTTCCACAGTGGTCTTACCCCTGGCAAATAGACCAGCCAGCAGCAATGCGCCCTTCACCTGTGCGCTTGCCACAGACGGACGATAATGAATTCCGCGCAGCGACCCACCTTGGATCCGCAACGGCGGCGTGCCTTCAGGACCCTCGGCAACAACGCTGGCGCCCATCTCGCAAAGCGGGGCGATCACCCGGTCCATCGGGCGTTTCGATAACCCCGGGCCTGCCTCCAGCCGACTCTCAAACGTTTGTCCAGCCAGCAAACCCGTGAGAAGCCGCATGGTGGTGCCCGAATTACCGCAATTGATTTCTTTGCCTGGTGCGGTGAGGACCCTTTTTTTTCCGTGAATGACCAACGTGGTCGCCTCAGGCTGTTCGATTTTAATTCCCAGAGCGCGCATTGCATTGACCGTGTGCAGGCAATCTTCGCTGGGAAGAAATCCGCGCACGGTGCATACGCCATTGGAGAGAGCGGCGACGATCACCGCGCGATGCGATATGCTCTTATCGCCCGGTACAGTGATTTCGAGATCGATTCGAGCGGCCCGCTTTACTCTCAAATCCATAGAATCAACCTAGAACGTCATGATGTTAACGCCGGATGTTCGCATAAAAAGGCTGCGCTGCGCTAACCCGGTATTCAGTATCCCGCATGAGCGGAACTCCGGAGCGCACGCGCGTTACGGCACAAGGAAAATCTTATCGGTGTAAGGATCCTTCACTTCGGTCCCGGGAGGGAATCCTTCCACATCGATATATTTGCCAGGCGAATAAGGGCTCTCCACCAGGTGCGGTTTGCCGGGGACAGGGATTCCGTACGGATAATCTCCCTTTGCCACCTTTGTCGGCGGCGCTGCGGCGGGTGGAGGTGAAGATGCTACCTGCGGCGGCGGGGTACCCATTGGCTGCACCGGCCCATTGGGGTTGAAAGGTTGCTGCTGCGGCGGGTATTCTTGGGACTGCGTGGCAGCGTAACTCGACGCTCTGTGACGCTGGGTTGTTGGCGGTGGCGGCTCCTCAGCGCATGAGGCCAAAAAGAAGGCAACGAGGAGAGCAAGCGGGATTGAAAACTTCATAAGGAAAATTTGTTGTAACCGTATGCGGACTGCAACTCATTGCCAATCATTAAATCACGCTTTCTTCAAGCCTGTGCGATTTGTTGACAAACAACGGCGCACATACAATGCGCGGGCGCGCGTAATCCGAATCCGAAGTAGAGATGACGGACAATTCGCGTGGAGAGATTTTGGTGGTGGACGATGATGCCATGAGTCGCAGGGTGTTGGCACAACTGCTCAGCGCCGCCGGTTACGATTGTCGCGTGTCAAAGGATGGCTCCGAAGCACTCGACATAATTCACGCGCGTGCGCCTTCGCTTTTACTGCTGGATTTTGACATGCCAGGGCCAAACGGCGCCGAGGTGCTCAGACGTCTTCGTTCGGACAAGCACCTAACCGTCGCGCAAATTCCCGCCATCATGCTGACCGCGCACGGCAGCGAAGAAAGCGAGGTCTCCTGTCTCCAAGCCGGTGCTGACGATTTTGTGACGAAGCCGGTGAATGCCGCAGTGTTGCGCGCGCGAATCGAGACGCAGCTTCGGCTCCGCTCGATGCGGCAACAATTGGAGCGGCAAAACGCTGAACTGGAGAAATGGCGCCGTGATCTGGAGCGCGATCTGGCAGCCGCGCGTTTGACCCAGCAATCCTTGATACCGCAAAAACCCATGGTGCTGCCGGGTTGGCAGGTCGCAACCTGTTACCGCCCCGTGATCCAGGTGGGCGGCGATATCTATGGATGGCTTCGAATGAAGGACGGCCGGATTTTGTTCTGGATCGCAGATGGCACCGGCCATGGCGCCGCTGCCGCGTTACTTACCACGCTGGCAAAACTTCTTTTCCACCACGGCAGCGGCGAGCACGACACGCCCGCCAGCCTGATGGAAGCTGTGAATCACGATTTTAGCAGCATCTTCGGCGCACGCTCATTTATGACCGCGATGTGTGTCGCCCTTGATCCGGCAACCGGACAGGGTGGCGTTGTGGGCGCAGGGCACCCGCCGCTTTTGGTTGTTCGAAGCGCCGGCAAAACGCAGTCGATCCCCTCGGTGGCGCCGCCGCTGGGCCTGATCAAACGTCCCGCGTTCAGCGAAACACGGATCGATCTTCAGCCCGGCGATGCATTCCTCCTCTACACCGACGGCTTGTTCCGCTGGAGCAAAGATGAACGCCATCGGCTCACTCCGCAGCAGCTCGAAAAACTTCTGAATCATTCCGCGCCTAGCGCCGAGGCGTTGCTCAAAGGAATTCTAGCGCAAACAGCTCCCGAGAATCCTGCTAAAAGTGCCCCCGACGATCTGGCCGCCCTTGCCGTGCGCCGGGTGGCCGAGCAATAAATTTTTTAATTTGGCGCAATTTAGTTCTTGCTCTCCCGCAGGCGAAACGTTAGTCAGCGTCCATGCCGAAAACCAAAAAAACTTCCAAGCGCAAACCGAATCCCGCCTTCATGAGACCGGTCCAGCCGGACGACAAGCTTGCTGCAATCGTCGGGTCGCAGCCGCTGTCACGCCCGGAGCTTACAAAAAAGCTTTGGAACTACATCAAGAGGCGCGGTCTGCAGGACAAAAAGAAAAGAGTCATGATCAATGCCGATGACCAGCTCAAGCCGGTATTTAACGGCAAGAGCCAGGTGAGCATGTTCGAGATGACCAAACTCGTCTCGAAGCATCTGCGCTAGATCAGCATTCCGTTGATAGCCCGGCGTTGCCGCGCCGGGCTATTGCAGGCTTCGAAAAAATAAGGGCTGCCCCGGGGGCGGTGCGTCGTACCGCTCTTGCGCCGGGCTGCAACTGCATCGAAGATGGTGGAGTGAAAACCCCTCGATTATTTCTCGTCGCAGCAGCAGTCTCGCTTGGTTTCGCGGCCTTCGCCCGAGCGGAGTCCGATTGGCTGCATGATTACACCAAGGCGCAGGAAGAGGCCA
>DATFXC010000133.1:0-36594 GCA_035258625.1 Candidatus Udaeobacter sp.
AACTCGAGCAAAAGTAGCTCAACTAACCTAAGGGGTGAAAAGAATCGAGGTTGGCTGGGCCTCTCGGTTTTTACTTCCACCTTCCCCAGTTTGGTTGTACGATTTAAGCGTATTGCGACGCTTAGCGCTGAGCGTGCCGCAGCGTCGCGTTACCTGACGCGATGAAAAACGACGGCGTTTCTGCAAACATCGCGGATAACGATCACCGTGTGATGACCGGCGCGTCTGAGCATAGCGTCACCGAACTGGCCACGGCGCTTGCGATGATGCATGCCACGCTAGAGTCCACCACCGACGCCATCCTTGTGACTGACGAGGCGAATTACGTCAGGGAATTTAACGAAAAGTACGTCAATTTTTGGGGAATTCCACCGCACATGATGATATCGGCTCATGCCACTGAGCTGTGGAATTACATTAGCCCGCAGTTGAAAGACCCGGCCGGGTATCTTGCGCGGGTCCACGAAATTATCGCCTCGGCCGCACCTGAGACTTTCGATGTCTTGCAATTGAAAGACGGTCGCGTTTTCGAGCGGAATTCGGCAATTCAACTGATCAAGCAACGAAATGTTGGCCGTGTATGGAGCTTCCGCGACATCACTCGGCGCAAGCGTGCGCAGGACGCGCTTGCCAACGAGAAAAGAGTGTTGGAAAAAATCGCATCCGGCGCGCCGCTCGCGACGGTGCTCGATGTCTTGGCACTTGGTGTCGAGGCGCAATCGTGTGACGGACTGATGTGCACCGTCCTGGTCTTTGACGAAGCGGCGCAATGTCTGCGGCACGGGGCGGCGCCCAGCATGCCTGGAGAATACAATCGAATCGTGGACGGCGTGCACATCGGTCCGCGTGTCGGCTCGTGTGGGAGCGCTGCTTACAAACGTGAACCGGTGTTTGCGACAGATATCGCCACCGATCCTCATTGGGCCGATTACGTCGAACTGGCTGCAACATTCGGACTTGGTTCCTGCTGTTCGACACCGGTCTTCTCCAGCGATGGGATACTACTGGGTACGGTCGCCATGTACTATCGTCGCCCGCATGAACCCAGTGCGCATGATCGGGAGCTCATCCGCATGGCGACGCATTTGGCAGGTATCGTGATTGAACGAGCGCGCGCGGTGGAGCAACTACGCGTCGCCAAGGTCGCGGCGGAACAACGCGCGCAGGAGATCGAAGAGCGCGACCACGAGATTCGCCAGAAAAATGAGCAGATGGAAACAGATCTGCGAATGGCGACGGAATTGCAGCAGGCACTCATGCCGAGCACGTATCCGACTTTTCCGGCAGACACCGCCGCGGGCGCGACCAAGCTCCGTTTTTGTCATCGGTATCTCCCTGCTACGCTGATGGGCGGCGATTTCTTTCATATCGCACGGCTTAACGAAGATACGGCCGCCATTTGTATTTGCGATGTAATGGGCCATGGCGTCCGCGCAGCGCTGATCACCGCGATGATGCGCGCAATGATCGAAACTCATTCTGTCGAAGCAGCCGAGCCCGGTCGCCTTCTCACGCAATTGAACAGCGAGTTCACGGGAATTTTGAAACAGACCGGCACGCTCGTCTTCGTGACAGTGCTGTACTGCGTTATCAACATTAAAGCGAGCATCGCGCGTTTCGCGCGGGCGGGTCACCCACCGGCATTGCACGCCCGCCGAAGTTCCGGCGAAGTGCAGACGATCGCAATTGGCGGAGATTCCGCCGGACCTGCGATAGGGATCATTCCGAACGCGCAGTTTAAGACTACAGAAATGAAACTTGCGCCCGGAGATTTCCTTCTCTTCTACACGGACGGCATTATCGAGGTCCAGGCGGGGGACGGCAGCCAGTTTGGCGCTAATGGTTTACGGGAAAGCGTTCGATCCAATCTTGATCAGCCCACTGAGTCTCTGCTGGATGCCATCGTCAGTGACGTTTACAAGTTTGGCGATTCCACGGTCTTGACGGATGACGCTTGCTTGGTTGCAGCTGAGTTATCGGCAAACTGAGGCCTATTCTTTTTCGACCGAAACTACGGTTGTGTTCATTACCGCAAAAATAGTTGCCTCGTTGCGAGACACTGCTTGTTGCCACCGAAATCGCCGATTCCAGCTACAAAAGGCAGTCACCTTTTACCTGTGCGCGAGGACTGTTTACTTTTCGCCGATCGGGACCAAGGCTTTTTGCGCATGCGCTGCCCTCGAATCGCTGCTTTGGCTCGTAACATTTTGGCCGATCTGTAAAGAGTAGGTGATAGAGATCTCCAGAGACGCAACGGACAAAGACTGCTAAGGCTTCCCAGCCAGCTTTATGGCGTAGGCATTTTCAGCGCGGTCGAAGTAACCAACAATCACGCCAAAGGCGTGAACAACTTCACGCCCGCGCGAGGCAACAAGCAGAGGCGGACAATCCAGGATCGCCGTCGTTGCGCTGGCCGCTACTGTGAACATTCCCGCGCCAGGGTGGTGAAATTGGCAGAGGCGCCGGACTTAGGATTCCGAAATTATCGATTTCAAAACGGCCGTTTTCGTTTCAAAAAAGATAGATTTACGATGGGAAAACGCGCTTTTTCACGATCGGGGTCACGTTTACGACGGGCGAAGAGAAATCCTCATTCGAGCACAACTTCTAGTGCACAAACCGGCCTGAAGTTCAGACTTGGAGCCCGTCGCCTCTTCGGCTGGCGCTGTCTCTTGTAGCCAGAGTTGGACGATCGCGTCGATATTCGCAAGTCGATATATCTTGTAAGGTTTGGTATGAGATTTTGGCGGAAGAATAGCGATCGCGTTTTGGTGATCGGCATTTTCCAAAGCGCCGAGCGCAGTCAAACCGTACTGAAGAATCTTTATCGGGCCCGGTTTCGTCGCGCCGCCGCAATTCATTCCTCGCCGGGAGGCAGCCCGCGGGTCGAGAAATATGGCGTCTCGGCGATCGGCGGAGCGGCCGCTGCCTCGGTTGTCGGCTTAGCGACCGGGGCATTCATCTTTTGGCAGCGTGGAATTTTGGCCGATTACCGACCGGGCGTGTTAACGCTGTTGCTGGCTGCGTTTGCGTTTGCGGGCGCCGTCATTGGATGGGTTCTCGTCCGGTTGTTTCAGCGGCATGTTGATGAGGCTTGGCTAGCCCGTTGTTCGAGCACGATCCTGCCGGGCGAAACGGTCGTTATGGCCGAAGTGAAAGTCAGCGAAGCCCCGCGCGTGCTAGTGATTTTGCGAGAGGTCGAAGCTGAGGCGCCGGCGACATTCGCTTTTCATTCGCCGCCACCTTTTCCTCTCGAATCGACGACGGAAGCGCTCTGGGATGAACGGCCTTCGATTCAGCGTTTTTCCGAAAATGCCGCGCACTTCGCGCGGTCGATCGTAGTCAGCCGTCAAGCGCGGCCACGCGGGCGATCCTTTTTGCGCCGGTTGCGGGATATAGAGGGCGCGTTGGAATTTGCGAACACGAGTCTCACGATGTCCGCCGAAATGCGCCATGCTTTCACCCTCTCAGCGGAGTGGCTGCTCGATAATGCCTATTTGATTCGAGAACAGCTAACTGATCTGCAGCGGAGTCTCCCCCAAAAATATTATGGAAAGCTGCCGCTCATCGCCAGCGGTCCCGAGGCAGGGCTGCCGCGTGTTTACCATGTCGCCTCGAAAATCGTATCCGAGACTGGCGGCGCATTGGAGCCGGAGATAATCCGGAAGTTTCTAGTCGCTTTTCAGGCAATCACCCCACTGGACATTGGAGAACTCTGGGCCCTGCCGCTGATGTTGCGTTTGCAGTTACTCGAATGCTTGCGAACGCTCGCCATCCAGGTCGAACAACAGCAAAACCAGAGCGAGGAGGCGGATTTTTGGGCCAATCGACTCATCAGCGCCGCGCGCCACAGCTCGCTGCAGTTGCTCAAGATGATGGAAGAACTGGTGGAACGTCATCCTGAGCCGACCGCGCATTTTGCGAGCGAACTAATGGCACATCTCTACGACGAACAGGCGGCCCTTCCAATGGTGAGTGGATGGCTGGAACGCTCTCTACGCGCGCCTCTGCTCGAAGTCATGCAGCAGGAACATCGGCGCCAGGCTGTGCAGCAGACCGCGCTCGCCGATGGGATCAATAGTTGTCGCCTCCTGGCGCAAATCGCATGGCCGGAATTTTTCGAGTCGGTCAGCTGGGCGGAAAGAGAATTGGGCACTGACCCCGCCGGGGTTTATGCGCGCCAGGATTTTGAAACGGCCGACCGTTGCCGGAGCGCCGTGGAAGAAATCGCTCGATGGTCCAAACGTTCAGAGCAGGAAATCATCGACCAAACCCTGGCGTCAGCGAAGGCTGCTGACGACAAAATCGCGCGACACGTCGGCTATTATTTGATGGACGCAGGGCGGCTCACGCTCGAGCAAGCAACCGGTGCTCGGGTGCCGCTGGCGGAACGATCCCGACGATGGCTTCGCGCGCACGCGGCTGGCGTTTATTTCGGAAGTCTTCTCGTCCCCACGCTCACGATGATGGCGGCTCCTCTGCTTTTCATTGCGGGGTCAGTTCCCGGCGTGACGCTCGGTCTGCTCGGTCTTTTGCTTCTTTTGCCCGCGAGTGACCTGGCGGTGCTGGCCATGAATTATTTCGTGACCCGGCTTCTGCCTCCGCAGGTGTTGCCGAAGATGTCCTTCAGAAAAGAAGGCATTCCAGATGATTGCCGCACGCTCGTGGTGGTACCGACGTTACTCACCACTGCCAACGCGATCCAAAGGGAGCTCGACCGGCTTGAGATTCGCTATCTCGGAAATACAGATGCAAATCTAAGATTCGCGCTCCTGACCGATTTTGCCGACGCGCCACGGCAGAACATGCCCGAGGACGCGGAGTATATCGACATCGTCGCTCGCGGGATCGAGGAATTGAATCGCCGCTACGGAGCGGGCCGTTTTTTTCTCTTCCACCGTGGGCGCTCGTGGCGCGAGAGCGAGCAACGCTGGATTGGCTGGGAGCGCAAGCGCGGCAAGCTGGAGCAACTCAATCGGTTCCTCAGCGTCGAACCCGCGCCTGAGCTGGAGGGATTTCTCTATGCGGGCGATCGCACTCGACTTGAGGGTATTCGGTTTGTCATCACGCTGGACGCCGATACGCAACTGCTCCGCGGTGCCGCCCGGAGGATGATCGAAACCATGGCACATCCTCTGAATCAGGCGCGGCTCTCACCGGATGGCCGCCGCGTGATTCGAGGTTATACGATCATTCAACCGAGCGTCAGCGCTACGCTTCCGAGTGCCATGGCGACGTGGTTCTCACGCATCTTCGCCGATCCGCGTGGAATTGATCCATATACTCACGCAGTCTCCGATGTTTACCAGGATCTTGTTGGCGAAGGCAGCTATCACGGCAAAGGCATTTACGAACTGCAGACGTTTCATCGGCTTTTGTCCGGACGATTTCCGACGGCGCATTTATTGAGCCATGATCTACTGGAAGGCAGCTTCGTCCGTGTCGGACTGGCAACAGACATCGAACTACTGGACGTCTTTCCGAGCAGTTACATCGCATGGTGGAATCGCCAGCACCGCTGGATTCGGGGCGACTGGCAAATTATTGACTGGCTCAAGCCGCGTGTGCCGGTGGGCGACGGCAGGATGGAACACAACCCGCTTTCCGCGTTCAACCGCTGGAAGATTTTGGACAATCTGCGCCGTAGTCTGGTGCCTGCCGCCACCTTAGCCCTCCTTCTGGCGGGCTGGTTTCTCACGGCGGTGCCATTGCTGTGGAGCGGGATAATCGCCGCTCTGATGTTGTGGCCGGTCCTGAATTCTCTCCTCGCGCTTCTCTTCCATCCGCCGCCGCCCGGGACAAGATTTTGGCGTGAACCGCGCGACCGCCTGCTGCGCTCAATGTTCGCGATAATTTTTCTCCCGGATCATGCGGGAATGGCACTCGATGCCATCATTCGCGTCGCCTACCGGCGAATCATTTCGCACCGGCTACTATTGGAATGGGAGACAGCACAAGACGCCCATCGTCGCGCAAGAAATCAGCAGTGGCAGTTCGTTCTGGCTCGGCTTTGGATCCCAGCCGCGTCTGTACTGCTTTTCATCGGCACAGTTTGGCAGGGAGCATCGGCGATGATTGCTGCCGCGCCGTTCGTGCTTTTGTGGGCCTTGTATCCGGTGGCGATAGTCGTGATCAATCGCCCGGCCAGGAGCTGGCGCGGCGGAATTTTAACGGCAGATGATCGAAGGTTCCTGCGCATCGCCGCGCGACGCACCTGGAGATATTTCGATGATTTTGTCGGGCCGCAAACCTCGTGGCTGCCGCCGGACAATATTCAAGAAACGCCAATGCGGGAAATTTTCATGCGCACTTCGCCGACGAACATCGGGCTTTCGATGGTGGCCAGCGTGGCCGCCAACGACTTTGGTTATATCACAATCGACGACGTGGTTGCGCGTAACTTGAGCACACTCGAAACGCTAAGTCGTCTCGAGCGTTTCGAAGGCCATCTCTTCAATTGGTACGACCTGAAGACACTCCAGCCGCTGCAGCCTCGGTACGTTTCGACAGTGGATAGCGGCAATTTTCTCGCGAGCCTTTGGACTCTCGAAGCGAGCTGCAATGAATTAGCCACGCGCGCCCTTCTGGACGCAAGTGCCCTGGGTGGAATTGCCGACACGCTCGGCGTGATGCGACAGATCGCGTCGGCAATGAAGAAAGCGGAAGATCCTCAGGCGTTTTTGCACCTGGTAGGGCTGACTGTGGACGAGCCGGTTAACCTGGAGCAAGTTATCGTGCGTTTGCGCGCGGCTCGACCGCTCGCACAGCATTTACTGCTCTTCTTCAACGGGCGCGAGACCGATCCGCGCGCTTACTGGGCGCATCAAGTCGCCAAGCAGGTCGCGGCCTGGAATGCCGTCATCGATAAATATTTTCGGCCGGTTGAAATTCTCATGGCACCTCCGTCGCAATTGATGTCGTTAGGCGAAACGGCGCACGAATGGCGCCGCGAGGCGCTTGGCGGCACCTTTTCGCTGCGAAACATTGCCACTGAGGGAATCTCCGGACTTGTACCGCTACTCGCATTTCACGGAGAGCAAGAAGGGCCGGGGCTTCCGCAGCCTGTGCGTGAGTGGTTTGATCCTCTGGTGACCGAGGTGGAGCGCTCACGCCAAGCCGCCTCAGAGCAGCTCGCGCAATTGAACGAAGTGATCGCCCAGAGCCAGCAACTTGAAAGCGATATGAGGCTCCGATTTCTTTACGATGAGGAACGTCGGATTTTCGCAATTGGGTATCAAGTAGCGCAACGGCGACTCGATACTTCGTTCTACGATTTGCTCGCGAGTGAGGCGCGCCTAACGAGTTTCCTCGCCATCGCGCGCGGAGAAGTGTCGGTTGAACATTGGTGGGCTTTAAGCCGGCCGTTTGGCTCAGCCTACGGTCGACTGCCTCTCCTTTCCTGGAGTGGGACGATGTTCGAATATCTAATGCCGCTCTTGTTTACTCAGACGCATGAGAATTCGCTGCTCGATCGCGCCTGTCATGACGCCGTGTACTGCCAGATTGCGTATGCCCACCAGAGCCGCATGCCATGGGGCATTTCGGAATCCGCTTTCAGCGCACTCGATCGGCATAACGTCTATCAATATCGCGCGTTCGGCGTACCGGCGCTGGCGCTGAGACGCGCACAGGAACAGGAGCTGGTCGTCGCACCGTACGCGACGGCACTCGCGCTGGGCGTGCAACCAGCCGTGGCCATGAAAAATCTGCGGCGGCTCGCCGCGCTTGGCAATCCCATGCTGCTCGGCGACCACGGTTACTACGAGGCGATCGACTATTCCCGACGGACCGAACCTCGCGCCTCGGCTGGGATCATCATCCATTGTTATATGGCACATCACCAGGGGATGTCGCTCCTCGCCTACGGCAACGCTTTACACGACAATGCGATGCGGAAGCGTTTCCATTCCGACCCGCGCGTTCGTGCTACCGAGCCGCTCTTGCACGAACATATCCCGGAGCAAATTTTGCCGACGACCGGGGAGGTGCATGAGGAGCGACCCTTGCCTCGAGCGATTTCCATCGGCGACGGTGCGGTTGTAACAGAAACACCCGATATCGCCTCGCCGCGCATTCACCTTCTCTCCAACGGAGCTTGTTCAGTCATGGTAACGAATTCCGGCGGCGGCTACTTGCGCTGGTTGGATTTGGACGTCACGCGCTGGCGCGCCGATACGACCTGTGATGTGCCAGGTGAGATTTGTTATATCCGGGAGTTGGAAAGCGGCATGATCTGGAGCAACACCCATCAACCGGTACGAAGTCCCGAGCACCGTTACACCTGGAGCTTCACCCCGGACAAAGCAGAATTCAGGCGCAGGAGCGGGCCGTGCGAAACCTTTACAGAAATAGTCGTCTCCGCCGAAGACAACGCCGAAGTGCGGCGCCTAACTTTGGTCAACACCTCGCGCAAATCGTGCCGTCTGGAGCTGACCACTTACGTCGAGCTCGCTCTCGCGCCCCACCGGGCTGATCGCGCTCACCCCGCTTTCAGCAAGCTCTTCATCGAAACGGAATGGCTTCCAGATTGCGAAGCGCTCCTTGCCCGCCGTCGCCTTCGCGCTCCCGACGAACAGTCAATCTGGGCTGCGCATCTCATCGTTCCTGAGTCTCCTTCTATTACAGGTAGAACTGAGTTCGAAACCGACCGCGCCCAGTTCCTCGGCCGAGGCCGAACGTTGGAAAATCCCGTTGCCCTGAGCCGCAGGCTAACGAACCGGGTCGGCGCCGTCCTTGACCCGATTTTCAGCTTCCGCCGGCAAACAACGATTCTGCCTAACCAACGATTTCAATTTGCGCTGGTGACCGTGGTCGCGGAGTCGCGTGAAGCAGTCATCGGCCTGGTGGAACGCTACGCGGAGTTTCAGACGTGCGCTCGCGCCTTCGAGACAGCGTGGACTCATTCCCAACTTGAAATGCGCCGGCTCCACATCCGCCCGGGAGATGTTCAGACTTTCCGGCAACTGGCAGCCCACATCCTCTTTCCACAGGCTCAGCTTCGGCCGCCAGCCGCGCGTCTCGGGAGGCGCGCGGAAGGTCAGCGCGCGCTTTGGCGGCAGGGCATTTCCGGTGACCTGCCGATTGTCGTCGTTATGATCGGTCACGTCCGCGACATCGAAGTGGTGCGCGAAATCTTGACCGCGCACACCTTCTGGCATTTGCGTGGGTTGAAGGTCGATCTCGTGCTGGTGAGCGAGGAACTCGCCAGCTATGAAGAAGCGTTGGCCGCCGATCTACGCAGGCTCATCGAAGCGCAGGCGCACCTCACCGGCGTAGATCAGCCCGGAGGCGTTTATCTGCGGTCGGCGATTAAAATTTCGAAGGAAGAGTTGATCGCACTTCAGGCCGCCGCTCGAATCGTGTTGGTCGCATCCCGCGGCACGCTGCGCCAACAACTTGCCGCGGCCACGCCGGTTGTTGCGAAGCCGCAGCTGCTATCGCCCGGCTGGCAGTTCCGCGAAGAGCCCTCTGGCCCGCTGCCTTTCATGGAGCTGCATTACTTCAATGGCCTCGGTGGCTTTACCGAAGACGGAAAGGAATTCGTCATCTATCTGGCACCGGATCAGCAAACACCGCTTCCGTGGGTCAACGTTATGGCCAATTCTAAGTTCGGCGCGCTGGTTTCTGAGTCGGGCACCGATTTTGTCTGGGGCAGCAATAGCCAGAACGATCGCCTAACGCCGTGGTTAAACGACCCGATCTCCGATCCGCCCGGGACCGCCATTTACATTCGCGATGATGACTTGGGTGTCGGTTGGTCGCCCACGCCCCAACCAATCCGGGAGCATGACGCTTATCGTGCGCGGCATGGGCAGGGTTACACAGCCTTCGAACACAACAGCCATGCCATCGAACAAACATTGCTCAGCTTCGTCCCGGTCGATGACGCCGGCGGCTTGCCCCTTCGCCTTCAGCGGCTGCGACTTCGCAATAGCTCGTCGCGGCGGCGGAGATTAACGATCACCTCTTACGCAACTCTTGTTCTTGGTTCCCACCTAGAGGAAACCGGCATGCATGTAGTCACGAAATGGGACCTCCAAAGCCAGAGCCTTTTTGCCAGAAATTCCTTCGAACCCGAGCTCTCCAAACGCGTCGCCTTCGCGACATCCACGCCCACGCCCGTTTCATTCACCGGTGATCGCACTGCCTTCATCGGACGCAACCACTCGCTGCGCTACCCCGTAGCTTTGGAGCACGAACGATTAACCGGCGACAGTGGCGCTGGTTTGGATCCTTGCGCCGCCGTGCAGGTCGTGATCGAGATCGATCCGCAAGAGACCGCCGAAGTAACTTTTTTGCTCGGGCAGGCTGACGACGAAGAAAAAGCACGCGCTCTCGTGAACTGCTTTCGCGATCCCGCCAACGTCGAAGCCGCGTTGCAAGAAACCCGGCGTTGGTGGGACCGGCTCCTGAGTACGATTGAAGTCGAAACCCCGGAGCTTTCCACAAATCTTCTGCTCAACCGCTGGTTGCTCTACCAGACTCTCAGCTGCCGCGTCTGGGGTCGCTCAGCCCTTTATCAATCGGGTGGCGCCTACGGGTTCCGCGACCAGTTGCAAGACGTAATGGGTCTCGTGCATGCTGCACCCGAAATTGCGCGCGACCACATTTTGCGCGCGGCTGCGCGCCAATTTGTGGAAGGGGATGTTCAACACTGGTGGCATCCCGATTCAGGCGCTGGCGTGCGCACGCGCATCAGTGATGATCTTCTCTGGCTTCCCTTCGTCACCGCGCACTACGTCCGCACAACTGGCGACACCTCAATCCTCGACGAGGTAGTTCCTTTCCTCGACGGTAAACCACTCGAGGCTCAACAGACAGAAAGCCTCTCCATTCCGATCGTTTCGCACACAGAGGAAACTTTGCTCGAACATTGTCGGCGTGCGATTAAGCATTCTGCCACCGCCGGTCCGCATGGACTGCCGCTGATCGGAGGGGGCGACTGGAACGACGGGCTCAACCGCGTCGGACTTGGCGGCAAAGGTGAGAGCGTATGGCTCGCCTGGTTTCAGATTTGTGTGCTCAATGATTTCGCCGAATTGCTCGCCCTGCGTGAACTCCGTGAGGAAGCAAAAGCGTGCCGTGTCCGTTCCGCCCAACTGGCACGAACTGTCGATGCTCAGGCTTGGGACGGAGAATGGTATCGCCGTGGGTACCTTGACGATGGCAGGCCTTTCGGGTCCAGGAAAAACGCCGAAGCCCGCATCGATTCGCTCCCCCAAACTTGGGCTGCGATTTCCGACGCCGGCGACTCCAACCGCGTAGAGATCGCGCTGCGATCGCTTCAGGAAAACCTCGTGCGTGAACGCGATAGCCTGATCTTGCTCTTCACTCCACCTTTCGACAAAACAACCGCCGACATTGGCTACATTAAGGCTTACCCGCCCGGCGTAAGGGAAAATGGCGGTCAGTACACGCATGCCGCCACTTGGGTGGCCATGGCTTTTGCCCGCCAAGGCGACGGCGACAAAGCGGTTCGACTTTTGCGGATGCTGAATCCAATCGAGCGCTCCCGGGACGAGAAAGATTGCGAACGCTACAAGGTCGAGCCGTACGTCATGTCAGGTGACGTGTATTCGTTAGCTGGCCAAGTTGGGCGCGGTGGGTGGACGTGGTACACGGGCGCGGCGGCTTGGACCTATCGCGTCTGGCTTGAAGAAATTTTGGGATTCCAGCGCCGCGGCGACACCCTCACGATCAATCCGGTCATACCGAAAGAGTGGTCTGGTTTCCGCCTACGATATCGTTTCCACAACACCATTTATCGAATTGCAGTCGAGAATCCAGATCACTACTCACGAGGCGTCATTCTGGTAGAATTGGATGGAGTTGCGGCAGCCGAGAAAGTCGTGACGTTGCGTGACGACGCGCTGACTCACGAGGTGCGTGTTGTCCTGGGGGACCAAATCGCCGGTGCAACCTAACTGATTCAAGGGAGATTGAGTTTTACCACTCTTTGAAATCGCCTTTGTGGTCGTGCGTATCGATCACGTTGCCCGCTTCACCGTAAGCGCAAATCACAGCATCGTGTGACCGGCTTCTGGATTCACGGTGCAACCGCGCGGAACAATCCACAGACGCAGCGGACAAAGACTCCTTTGATCACTGCAATAGAAAACGATAGCCCCATCGGACCAAAATGACTCCCCGAGAGCAGAACAGTGCTCGATACATGGCACGCCTCCGCGCGGTATTACGACAGCATTGGAACGCTGATCGAAACAACGCAATCGAAGTTCTAGGCCGCCAATCTGACAGGAGCTGGAAGCTGATCATCGGCGATCCAATCGGCGCGAGTAAAAAAAGTACCGATCACTCGAAAGGTGGGCAGCCGTGATTCCGCCTAATGCTCAATTGGCGGTACGCAGAGCGAAGCACTGGCAACTCTTCTTTTATCGATCATCTCAGCAGATGGAGGCGGCGCCCATCCGCCATTCTGTTGCAATGTCGAGACGCCTAACGAGACAGAAATAAGCCACGGGCGGGGTCGATAGCAAACTCGTTGATGTTATCTCGCCAAGGGGCCGTTGGCTTCATTCCTTGGTTAGGCGCCGTTCGCCACAATGGCATCAATCGCGGCAAAGGCCGCTCTACAGACACCTTGATCGTGGTCGTCTTCGGGCGAATAGGAGGTGAGCGCGGCGGCGCCGAGCGGAACCCGAGCGCGGACTACGGCAATCGCGGCGGTCAGGTGGGGAAGGGAGAGGCCGTTGGGGGCCGGCAGGTAGTTCGCGTGGCCGACGGCCGGATCCAGCACATCGACGTCCAAGTGGAGATAGCCGAGGGTATCCGCCAACGCCGCCCTCGCAAGGAGGCCCGAGAGCCCTTCCGGGATCTGACCGACTGGGATGGCAGTAATGGCCGACTCCTGTAAAAGCGCCACCTCCAGCGGATCGAGGTCCCGAGCGCCCAGTAGAAAAGTGGCCTCGGCCGCGACAGGCTGAAATCCTGGCACAGTGGCTCCCAGGTGATGCCAACACAGACCCATCGTCATGGCGAGGCCCATGCCATCCAGGAAGCCCGACGTTGGTAGTCTCTGGCGTATTGCAGTCGCCGTGGGCATCGAACCAGAAGGTGGCACGGCGAGCGGGCGTTAGGCCGCTCAAGGTGCCCACTGCCGTGTTGCAATTGCCGCTGAGCACCAGCGGAAAGTGACCGGCGGTCCGAGCTGACCGAACGGTAGTGGCTAGTCGCCGGGCCAGTTCGAACGCGGTTCGGATTTCGGCGGGTGGGTACGCCGGGTCATCCTCGATGATGTGGATGGCGGTAACTATGTGTCCCTGACGTTGGAGGTGAGCAGGGAGCCCGGCGCGGACGAGGTGCTCGGGCCCGGCCCCGCAGCGCCAACCGCGCTGGCCGGAATCGTAAGGGACTAGTAGGAGTTGGATATCCATGCGGGAGATCAGGACAATGGAAGGCGTCTAACAAGAATTCGACCCAATTTTTGGGCATTTCAAGAGAAACACCTACTCTCACCCCTACCACGGCCGGATCCATCACTAAATATACGAAGAACGGCGTAGCATCATCACCTATCGGCCGGGTTTCTGCGGCGAAATTCTGATCCGCGTCGGACCTCTCGTGATCGTTACGGGCATTCTGGTCTGCGTCATGGAGGCGACTTATCCGTAAGGTTGTGCTTTACCCGTTCCAGTTCTTCCGCACTAACCCGTACGAGGTTATTAGCAGGAGCTACCGCCGCCCAGCTGCCACTGTCATCAACTTCCACCCAGCGACCGGGCAGACGACTTCCGGTAAATGCCGGTATCCAAACCCAATGTTTACGTTTCGTGACGGTTACGCCCGCGCGCGTTTGTTTGAGCTCAAAATTCAGCTGTGTCGATTCACCTGGTGCGAGAGTCGTATTATTGATGGAAGCCTTCACGGCACCATTCACAACCAGTGTCACCCGGTAACCGCCTGCCGCGAGACCCTGTAAACTGTAACGGCCGTCTACATTCGTTTTAACCGTCGTGAGCAATCTGCCAGTGTTTGTCGCTTCAATCCGGATATCCGCGCCTTGAATCGGATGCCCCTTAGCATCCTTGACGATTCCTTGCAGTACGGAACTTGCGGCCGATGCACTTGCGACAAAAAGCATGACCCCAACAAAACCAATCCAAATCGATTTGATAAACATAACAAGAAAGAGGGTGGCAACGTGGCGAACGCACAATATCCACTTTGCCAATTTCGATGTGACCACTTTGCGTGTTATCTGGTTTTGTTAGGGCGCGCTTTTGGGTTGCCTATTAGGGCAGCATCTCATGTTGAGAAAGCATTCTCACGGTGCGAAAGTCGTGTTCGGAAATGAATGGCGCAATCTATGGACGCACAGGCTCAGCGGTCCCAAAGCAGCGCCGGCGTCGTTTAGTCATGTCGTTCGAAATGGTGCGGCTGGATCGCGCGTCGTCCGAGCCACTTTACCAACAACTGTACCGTCAAATACGAGAAGAACTTGACAGCGGCAGTTTTGATTCAAGTGCTTCCCGTGTGCCTTCCTCACGAGTTCTCGCTGCAACTCTCGGGATTTCGAGACCGACCGTGAACCAGGCGTTCTCAAAGCTGCTTGCAGAGGGCTATCTTCAAGTCCGGAAAGGGTCTGGTATCTTTGTCGCTGATCATTTACCGGCGACTTTTCTGAAAGCTGCCAGGCTGGTGACGACCGTGCGCACCGAGCACTCCCCGCGTGTCGCTCGACGAGTGACTAGAATGACCGATTTTCGCAGCGGCCGACAACTCGATGTCGGCATTGGCGGGCCGCCGAGCGTTACATTCGTCGCGGGGTTGCCGGCCGTGGATGAATTCCCAATTGCTGTTTGGGAACGTTTGCGCGAGCAGGTTTTGGCAAAAAAGGGAGCGCACCTGTTGCGTTATGCTTCCAGCCGTGGCGAAATCGAACTGCGAAAGGCAATCGCTGCTTACTTGTGCGACTTCCGCGGCGCCAATTGTCATGCCGACCAAATTCGAACTGCGAAAGGCAATCGCTGCTTACTTGTGCGACTTCCGCGGCGCCAATTGTCATGCCGACCAAATCGTCGTCATGGGTGGCATGCAGCAGGCGATGCTGGCGTGTGCGCTGGCGTTAATCAATGAGGGTGACGTGGCATGGATCGAAGATCCCGTCTTTCATCAGGCACGTAATGTCCTGGCTTTTGTTGGGGCCAAAATAATCACCCGCCCTATCGATCGTGAGGGGCTGGTAATCGGGAAGTGCTCACGTCAAAGTTCTCCCAGACTCATTCTTGTCACACCGTCACACCAGTTTCCCTTAGGTGTGACGATGAGCCTTAAGCGGCGGAAAGCTCTGATCGAGTTCGCAGAGTCGCGCGACGGCTACATCCTGGAGGATGATTACGATCCCGAGTTTCGTTTCGATGGGCCGCCGCTGCCGTGTCTTCAAGGTTTGGACAACACCGGGAGGGTTATTTATACCGGCAGTATGAGCAAAATCCTGTATCCGTCGCTGCGCCTCGGTTTTCTGGTCGCACCGCCACAACTTGTCGACACCCTCGTCAAGGTGCGCGCTGTCATGGACCAGCACTCCCCAGCGATTGATCAAGCTACCCTGGCGCGTTTCATCACGGAAGGATTTTTCCTCAGCCATGTGAAACGGATTCGCGAACTCTATGCCCAGCGACGCGTATTCTTTATCGAACAATTCCAAAAATGGCTGGGCGATTATTTCGATCTTGAAGTGACGCCAGCCGGTTTGCACTTCATCGCCTGGCTGCGGCGCGGGGAAGATTTCCCGTTATTCATGCGTGCTCGCGAGCAAACCGGCATTTGGCCCCGCCCTCTTTCTTTCTTCTGCATCAAGGCTCAGTTGGATCCGGCATTCGTCTTTGGATTTGCGGCCTGGTCACAAGCGCAAATTCAACAAGGTTTGGCAAGACTAGCATTGGCGGTCAAAGACCTGAAACAGCGTGGCGCGGGAAACGGTTCATCATTTCAAGTCCACCCTGTCCCACCTGTCACGAGTCCATACTGGCCGTCGACAGCTGTCCAATAGAATTAACTGGCTAACCAAAATTAGATTGATTAAAGAGCCGGCCTCCTGCGAGCCCCACTCGACAATCAGAAAGACTTGCGGACGCAGCCCGTCGCTTGCGGCTCATTTGCGAAGCGCGCCGTCGTCCACTTGATGAGCAACTCCTCGAGCCGCGGACTGTCTCTACCAGGCCCTATTGCCGAAAAAATTCCGGACGTGAAATTGGTCTTGCAGACTTCCTGAAGCGTCCGATTGCAACCCCCCCGCCTCCCAGAAACAAGGGTAACTTCTCATGAAATCTAATTGTACAGGGCAGGGGATGGGGAGGCCAAACGGCATGGAAAAGATGTCACTTCCCGTCCCAACGGAGTTTGACTCCGTCACTCTTCCTCGTTAGGTACAGGCTCGTTGACAAATACTTGACAGACGAGCGCGTTTCGGTCGCCGGGGATCCGACTCATAGGCCCGTGCCGGTTCGAGTCCGGCCATCGGCAATTCCGTGGCGCGTAGTTGGCAGGAAAGTGTGAGAACTTCCGTATTGCCTAACATGTCGAGCGACGGTCGCACTGGCACGAGTAAACGAGGCTTGGCAATTTTACTCGCGCTTGGTGCGACTGTTCTGGGTGTCCATTTACAGACCGGCGGGCGTTACGGTTTTCATCGCGACGAGCTGGCCACGCTAGACGACGCCCGGCACCTTGCATGGGGTTACGTGGCGTATCCGCCTGTGACCCCATTCTTCGGGTGGATATCGCTCAAGCTATTTGGAGCGTCCTTAACTGGCTTTCGATTCTTCGCGGCGGTGTCGGTGTCGGTCGCAGTAGTTTTGACGGGGTTAATGGCGCGCGCGCTGGGCGGCAGCACTGGTGCACAAGCGCTTGCTGCTTCGGCGGCGATTCCGTTCGCCCTCGGGGCTGGAACTCTTATGCAATACGTTTCGTTCGACTATCTGGCGTGGGTCGCCTGTTCATACTTTTTCGTTCTGCTGTGTAAATCGCGCGATCCGCGGTGGTGGCTCGCAATCGGAGGCTGCATCGGCTTCGGCATGCTGACGAAATACAGCATCGTGGTTTGTGCGTTGGCCATTGTTGCAGGCGTGCTTTTCACAGATCTTCGCGCTCTTTTTCGAAGCAAATGGCTATGGCTCGGCGTGGCAATCTCGCTGCTTATCTTTTTGCCCAACCTGCTCTGGCAAATCCAAAACGATTTCGTCTCGCTCGATTTTCTCCGGCACATCCATGAACGAGACGTGCGCATTGGCCGAACGAGAGATTTCCTGCCCGATCAGCTAAAGCTAACGCTCTTCACATTCCCTCTGGCACTACTTGGTTTGTGTTTTTATTTTGCGTCCAAAACGGGACGACCTTTTCGTGCGCTTGGATGTTTGTACGCGATTCCGCTGATGACTTTCATCGTTGCGAAAGGTCGCGGCTATTATCTCGCTCCGGCCTATTCGGTTTTGTATGCCGGCGGCGCAGTTTTTGGAGCTGAATTGATCGCTAACCTGCGTCCGGTCTGGCGGATTTCCCTGCAGTGGGTTGCGTGGGCTTCGATTGTGATAACGACTTGCTTTGCTGCGGCGTACTTCGTCCCGATAGCTCCAGTTGATTCAGGTTGGGCGCGGCGGGCGTTCAATGTCAACGAAGATTTCCGCGAGGAAATCGGCTGGTCAGAGTTGGTGCAAAAGGTGGCTCAAATTCGTGACTCGTTAGACCCGACGGAGCACTCACGCCTGGCAATTCTGGCTGGGAATTACAGCGAAGCTGGTGCGATTAATCTTTATGGAAAAGCGTATGGACTGCCGGAAGCCATTTGCGGAACCAATTCATTCTGGGCGCGCGGTTACGGCGATCCACCACCGGAGACTTTGATCGTGATCGGATTTACGCGCGAGTTTGGGGATCGGTATTTCGAATCGTGCGAGCTGGCGGGTCGCATCACCAACAAGTATGACGTTGCGAACGAGGAGAACACCGATCATCCCGACATTCTTGTTTGTCGGCATTTGCGTGAAAGCTGGCCCGAGTTTTGGAAAAAATTCCGCCGCTATGGCTGAGAGCGATATAGCAAAGCGAATGAACCAGCTCGGGATTCATCAACCCGATCTTGAAGAAACCTTTGCACGGTCCTCGGGGCCGGGGGGTCAAAACGTTAACAAGGTTTCAACCGCGGTGACGCTGCGGCATCGGCCCAGCGGGCTCAGTGTCACCGTCCAGGATTCACGCTCGCAGGCGGTAAATAGGAAGCTCGCGCGCCAACGCTTATTTGACGCAATCGAGCGCGTGCGGGAGCAACGTCGCGCTGTAGAAATTGCGGAATGCGAAAAAGCACGCCGAAGAAAATCGCCGCGGCCGCCTGCGCTCAAGAGAAGAATTTTAGAATCAAAACGCAAACGCGCCGAGCTGAAGAAGCAAAGGGCGAAGATTCAAATTTAAGAAAAATTCGTCACCCTAATACATCTGGCGAAGCAACTTGTGACGAATTGGTTTGTGAACAAACAATTCATGCTATGAAAAAAGCAATCATACTAGGTTGTGCATTTTCAGTGATCGGCCTGGGGCTGATTTCCTGCTCCAGCTCACCTGAGACGTCAACAACAACGACTCGTCAGACCACTGTCACAACTGCGCTACCGCCGCCGACACAAACGACGACAACAACAACGCACATGGGCGGCGGTTACTGAGGTAGGCTGTTGTAGCCACGGCCCTGCGGGCCGTCTTCCGATAGGGCGCGTCACTCCGTGCGCGCCGTTTATGAATGGCACGCGGCGGGCAGAGGGCGCCCGCCCTACCAGGCCGGACCGGCCACAGGTCCGCACATCGGACCGATTCGTCCTACGGCGAACCGGTGGCTACAGTCGTGACGCGCTCAGGATTTTTGGGCGGGCGCTTCTGCGCTTTGCGCTTCCTCTTCCTCCGCCTGGCTGACTACGGGCGCGATTGCCTGCAGCTTTTCGCCGTTGCGCAGGTCCATCAGTTTCACGCCGATTGTATTTCGTCCGACCACTCGGATTTCTTTCACGCGAGTCCGAACGAGCTGGCCTTTGTTGGTAATCAGCATGATCTCGTCAGATTCGCGCACTGTTAACGCGCCAACGACGTCACCAGTTTTCTCGCCGGCTTTCATGGTGATAATGCCCTTGCCACCACGGGACTGACGTCGGTACTCATCAAACGGTGTGCGCTTGCCAATTCCGTTTTCGCCGGCCACAAGGAGCATGGCGTCGAGATTAACAATGGCAATGGCCACCACATGATCCCGTTTCTCGGGGCGAATTCCCCAGACACCTACGGTGTTCCGGCCCTGATCGCGTAATTGTTCTTCGTGGAAACGCAAGCTCATCCCTTTTGTGGTGATCAGAACGATCTCGTTGTTGCCGTTCGTTAGTTTCGCGTCGATTAACCGGTCACCTTCCTCGATCTGAATGGCGATAATTCCGCCGCGACGGACATTCGCGTAGTCCGACAAGTTGGACTTTTTGACGATGCCGGATCGCGTCGCGAACACGATGTGCAGATTTTCGTCCCATGTCTTATCAACTGCGTTCGGCCCGCTGCCTGACTTTTTCGATTGGACGCGAATCGTGGCCGCGATTTTTTCATCCGGCTTGAGCTCAAGGATGTTAGCGATCGAGCGGCCCTTCGCAGCGCGTCCCATCTCAGGAATTTCGTAAACTTTTTCCACGTACGCCCGTCCTGTGGCGGTGAAGAACATCAGGTAATCGTGCGTGGTGGCAGCAAAAAGATGCTCGACGAAATCGCCTTCCTCCTCTTCGGTGGCGCCTTCGCGCGTCTGCATGCCGATCACGCCCTTGCCGCCGCGCCGCTGTGCGCGAAACGCGCTCACAGCTGTGCGCTTGATAAAGCCGCCGTGGGTGATGCTGATAATGCAACCCTCGTTCGCAATCAGGTCTTCGACATTGATCTCTGCTTCGTCGGGAACAATTTCCGTCAGGCGCGGCGAACCATATTTGTCGCGAATTTCGCGCAGCTCTTTTTTGATGATGCTGAAGACGCGCTGTTCCTTAGCGAGAATATCGCGCAAATCGTTGATGGTCTCGATAAGGTCCTTGTATTCATTGACGATTTTTTCGCGCTCGAGCCCAGTCAGCTGATACAGGCGCAGATTTAAAATTTCGTCCGCCTGTTGTTCGCTAAATCCGTAACGACCATTGGTCAGGCGCGCAGGATTTCGAATCAGGATGCCGATTTGCTCGACCTGACGTTTGGTGAACTCGAACGCCAGGAGTTTTACTCGGGCTTCGTCGCGATTGGCCGATCCGCGAATAATGCGCAGGAATTCATCGAGGTTGGCGAGCGCAATCAGATAACCTTCGAGCGTTTCGGCGCGCTCTTCGGCCTTGCGCAGTTCGTATCGGGTGCGGCGCAGGACGACTTCGCGCCGATGATCGATGTAAACCGCGTTGGCTTCCTTGAGCGGCAGCAGCTTCGGCCGGCCGTGATCGATCGCCAGCATCGTAACCGGAAACGAACTCTCCAGCGCGGTGTGCTTGTAGAGATTGGCAATGATGACTTTCGGGTTGGCGTCGCGTTTGAGCTCGATGACAACGCGCGTGTTTTCATCCGATTGATCGCCAACATAGCTGATGTCGGTCAGGACCTTCTCGTTTACCAACTGCGCGATCCGCTCGACTAGCGTGGCGCGGTTCACGCCATAGGGAATTTGCGTGATGACGATTTGCGCACGTCCGCCCTTGAGTTCTTCCACGCCCGCTCTGCCGCGCACCTTGATACTGCCCCGGCCGGTCTCGAAATATTGGCGAATGCCATTGACGCCGCAGATCACGCAGCCGGTGGGGAAATCCGGTCCATTCACGTGCTGCATCAATTGATCCAATGTAGTGTCGGGATTATCGATTTGCGCGCAGATGCCGTCGATCAGTTCGCTTAAGTTGTGCGGCGGAATGTTGGTGGCCATGCCGACGGCAATGCCGGTTGCGCCGTTAACTAGCAGATTCGGAAATGCTGCGGGGAAAACCGTCGGCTCGGTCCGCGTCTCGTCGTAATTCGGAACGAAATCGACCGTGTCCTTGTCCATGTCGGTCATGAGCGCGGCGCCGAGATGCGTCATTCGCGCTTCGGTGTAGCGCATCGCTGCGGGTGGATCGCCTTCAACGGATCCGAAATTCCCCTGGCCATCGATCAGCGGTTCGCGCATCGCCCACGGCTGCGCCATGTGGACCAGGGTCGGGTAAATCACTGCTTCACCGTGCGGGTGATAATTACCGCTGGTGTCGCCGCAAATCTTTGCGCATTTACGGTGCTGCCGCCCCGGGAAAAGCGACAAGTCGTGCATCGCGTAGAGAATTCTCCGCTGCGATGGCTTGAGGCCATCGCGCCCATCCGGCAGCGCGCGAGAGATAATGACGGACATCGAGTAATCGAGAAACGACCGCGAGACTTCCTCGGCTACATTTACCGGCTCTACTTTTTCGTTTGGATTCAACATGACTTGTGTTTTAGCCAGACGCAGGCGAATAAGCAGAAGGGCGCTCCGCCAGGAAGCGCTCTTCCCAGATGCGTGAAATCTCATCAGCTTGCCGTGTCGTCACAGGTGGACCGATGCGCGCACTGGCCGGAAGTTTGATTCTTAGAAAACTCAATACTGCGCGGATCGTCGCCTCATAATCCAGGCAGAGTTTTTCATACTCAACCTGGAACGGTTTGACTCCGATACGTCGAAAGAAATCGTCCCAGATTTTCTCCTGCCGTTCTGCTTCGTGCAGTGACTGCTCGATTAGGTCAGGATCGAACTCCGGTTCTCGCAGAATGCTTTTGCCCTTCTGGACTTTCCAAAGTCCTGTTTGAAGTGCGCGAGCTGTGGACAATGCCTGGCGCAATTTGTGACGTCGCACGATGCGCAGAAAACAAAGACGGGGGAAAGCGGTGCGCAACAACTCGAGGTCGCCTGTCGCAGAATTTCCAAAACCATGTGCCTCTCGCAGACGCGCGAGGAAATCGTCCAGATACCAGCTCATCAGTTTGAAACCAAACACCTCGTTGCGTGTTATCTTTGTGTTCACGATGGTGTGGACGTACGCGGCGTAATCAGCAGCCGGGTCGACTCCGAGTTCTGCGGCATAACCCGATTCGGCCTTCGGCAGAAAAAATTGCTTCGGCATGCCCGCGCGGCGGGTGTCGCGCAATCCATCAGTCAGCAAATTGCTGCCCGACCGCGGAATCGTGCAGACTGCGTAACAGCGCCGCGGATGACGCAGCTTATGAAACAAACCTCCCATCTCGTCACACGTCGAGATTGCGCACGTTTAGCGCATTGTCTTCGATGAATTGGCGGCGGGGCTCGACGATGTCGCCCATCAGAATCGTAAACATTTTGTCGGCATCGACCGCGTTGTCCTCGTTAAGGTCAACCTTCAACAGCTTGCGTTTCTCGGGATTCATCGTGGTCTCAAACAACTCCTTCGCATTCATCTCGCCGAGACCTTTGAAACGTTTGATTTGCACTCCGCGACGCCCAATCTCCAGAATCTTTTGCAGGATTTTTGGAATGGAAAACAGCGGATGCAAAACGGCTTTGTCGCCTTCGCCTTCGATCAACTCAAAAATCGGCCGGTCGCTGGTCGCGTAATGATCGACTTTCAGACCTTTTCGAGCGAGTTCGGCGATGATTTTTCCGATCGCAGCGGATTCGTGCAACTCGACTAACCTGCCGCGTCTGCGAGTACCATCGGTACGCACGGGCGCGTCGCCTAACGGGAGCAACTCCTGACCGATCTGCGTGTCGAACAGATTCAGATCCAGATTTTCCTGATGAAATTTGCGGACGGCCTTTTCGTCGTGGAAGTAATGCGCGCTTTCCTCGTTCCCTTCGCGCACCTTCACCAGGTAATTTGGGAGCTTAGCCGACTTGGAACTGCGGTGAGCAAGGTAGGTCTCGAAATCGCCGCCATGACGACGCACTGCTTCGCTTAATTTTGCGAGTTTCTCGAGCGATTCGAGGATGTCCTTCAGTTGTGCTGCAGTGAATTCTTTTTCGTCAGCAAGATTCTTCAACCGAACGTCCTCGGCCCCCAACGAAATGAGAATTTTATTTAGCCGCGTGTCGTCGTCGACATATTCCTCGCGCTTTTTCCGTTTAATCTGATAAAGCGGCGGTTGCGCGATGTAAATTCGTCCTGCGCGCACCAACTCCGTCATCTGGCGAAAGAAAAACGTCAGCAACAGAGTACGAATGTGCGATCCGTCCACATCAGCATCCGTCATGATGATGATGCGGCCGTAGCGGAGCCTGGACATGTCGAACATGCCTTCGTCTTTGCCGTTGCTCTCTTCTTTCGATTTGCCAATACCAGTACCGATCGCTGTGATCATTGCCTGGATCTCAGCGTTCTTGAGAAATTGGTCTTCGCGCGCTTTCTCAACGTTGATGAGTTTCCCCCGAATCGGCAGGATCGCCTGATAACGCCGGTCGCGTCCCTGTTTCGCCGAACCGCCCGCTGAGTCGCCCTCGACGATGTACAGCTCAGTCAATTCCGGATCGCGCTCGGAACAGTCGGCTAATTTTCCGGGCAATCCGCCGCCGGTGAGCGCGCCTTTGCGAATTGTTTCTCGCGCTTTACGGGCAGCTTCACGGGCTCGCGCTGCCGTAAGCACCTTCTCGAAAATGCGGCGCGCAATCGGCGGGTTCTTGTCGAAATAGGTCATCAATCCGTCATATACGGTCGAGTTGACGATTCCGTCGATCTCGGTGTTGACGAGCTTCACCTTGGTTTGCGATTCAAAGCGCGGATTGGGGAGCTTGACGCTGAGCACACAGATTAATCCTTCGCGCACGTCATCTCCGGAAATGGACGGGTCCTTATCCTTCAAAAGGCTGTTTTGCTTTGCGTACTGGTTGATTGCCCTTGTCAGCGCAGTGCGGAAACCAGTGAGATGCGTGCCTCCATCGGGGTTGGCGATGGAATTCGCAAACGGCAAAATCTGGTCGTTGTAGCTGTTGTTGTATTGCAGTACGACATCCACAAAAACTTCGTCCCGCTGTCGCGAGATTACGATCGGCTTTGGATGCAGCACCTGTTTGTTCTCGCCGAGCTGCCTAACGAACTCTTCGATGCCGTGCTTGTAATAAAACCGGTCCTTCTTTGGCGGATCGATGCGTTCATCGGTGAGCGTGATCTCCAGACCCGGATTAAGGAACGCCAACTCGCGGAGGCGCGCTGCCAGCCGTTCGAATTTGAACTCGCTCGTGATCGTGAAAATCGTCGGGTCAGGCAAAAACGTAATGAGTGTGCCTGTGGTCTTTTTGTTTTTGACCTCGCCGATGACCGTAAGTTTCTCGGTCGTTTTGCCTTTGGCGAACGCCATGTGATAAACCTTGCCCTCGCGCGAGACCTCCGCCTTGAACCATTCCGATAGCGCGTTTGTGCATTTTGCGCCGACGCCGTGGAGCCCGCCCGAATACTTGTAGGCGCCTTGTCCGAATTTTCCGCCGGCATGCAGATTCGTCAGCACCAGCTCGATGGCCGGCATCTTCCATTTCGGATGAATGTCGACCGGAATACCGCGGCCGTTGTCGCGCACTGAGATGGATCCATCAACGTGGATGATCACTTCGATCTTTGTGCAAAATCCTGCGAGATGTTCGTCGATCGAATTGTCGAGAACTTCGTAAACCAAATGATGCAACCCGCGTTCGTCCGGATCTCCGATGAACATCCCGGGCCGTTTTCGGACTGCTTCGAGTCCTTCAAGCTTGTCGATTTGGGCCGCGTCGTACTTTTGTGTTGCGGCGATTCCGGTCGAAGTGGCGATTTTTTCGACCGGGATTTCCTCTTGAACTTGCGCCATAAAAGTGGGGCCCGACGCCCCACATCAAGAGCATAGCCGAAAAAGGCTCGGAAACAACAAATAATCTCGTGGTTTCGAGCTGGTTATTTGTGCTACTAATTGGAGGCAGCGCCGTCCCGGAGCCCACTATATTGTGGTCGGAGAGTGGTTCCCAGCGCCAGCGATTTTGGTGTCTTGACCATCCGTTTTCAGACTCGGAAAATAGGCTCCTTTTATGCGCCTCCAAACGCTCTGGGAAGCACGCTGGATTTTAGCGCTTCTTGCGCTGCTTTCGGTGATTTTTGGCTTCTTCTCGGCATGGGCATTCTGGTTCTTTGTGCCGCTCTGTTTGTGCACTGTTGCGTTTTTCCGTGATCCCGAACGTGCAACGCCCGTAGATCCAAATTTAATCGTCGCCGCTGCTGACGGGACAGTGATGGACATCGTGGAGTTGGATGAAAAAGAAGTGCTGAAAAACAAAACGCGCCGCGTCGGAATTTTTTTGTCGATCTTTGATGTGCATACCAATCGCGCGCCTATAGGCGGCCGGGTCGTTTATCGCCAGCATCGGCGGGGGCTTTTTCTCGACGCGCGCCGGCCGGATTGCTCTGAGAAAAATGAATCAATGACGTGGGCGTTTGAGAACCCGCGCGTCACAATTGTTGTGCGGCAGATCACGGGCGCGATCGCAAGACGCATTGTGGCGTGGGCGCAAATCGGAGATGAATTAAAAAAAGGCGAGCGCTTCGGAATGATTCGCTTCGGTTCGCGAACAGAATTATATTTACCGCTTAACGCTCAAGTTCTTGTGAAAGTAGGCGATCACGTCCTCGGTGGCGCGACAATCATCGCACGACTGCCTGATTAATGAACCATCCATCCAAAATTTATCTCCTGCCTAACTTAATGACGGCGGGAAATTTATTCTGCGGATTCACGGCCACGCTCAAAATTCTCGAAGGCGCGCTGCTGCAAGCTACCAACGCGGATCTTGCGGCCGATCGCTTTCACGAGGCGATCTGGTTCATTCTCGGCGCCTTCGTTTTTGATTTTTTGGATGGACGCTTGGCACGTCTGGGCGGACACGACACTCCGTTCGGTCGCGAGTTCGATTCGCTCGCAGATATCGTTTCATTCGGGCTTGCCCCGGCCTTGATGGTGTACCGCGTCGTTCTTAACGAATTTCCGAACGCATGTTGGATCATCGCTTTTGTTTACCTGGCTTGCGGTGCACTGCGCCTGGCTCGTTTCAATTCCGCGTCCGCGAACCATGACGGAACCGATCATCATCAAAACACGTTCACGGGTTTTCCAATTCCTGCCGCTGCGGGTCTGATTGCATCGATTACGTTATTCCTCCTTTGGCTTGCCGAAGGTGAACATCATCTTGGCAAATGGCGCTTCGTTTTGCCACCGCTGCTGCTGTTTCTTTCCTTCATGATGTTTAGCCGATTTGAATATCCCAGTTTCAAGGCGGTCAATTGGAAGACAAAGAAATCGATTCCGCGGTTTCTCGCCATTATTCTGGTTCTCATTTTCACGGTGATGAATTACGAGTGGATGCCAGCGGTCCTGTTCCTGGCTTACTTGCTCTACGGAGTGCTGAGGCCATGGCTGTCGCGCGAATGGCGACGCGAAATTGAGGAAGAAATTGGTGAGGAACCAACTGCGGAGACGGCTGAACAAGCGCGCTGAGATCGACAATCGATTGTAGAACAACCGCTCCGGTTGCCAAGCGCGCGTAGGGTAGGCGGTGCGCCTGCCCCGTTAAGCGTCTTTAGCACGGAGTCGTAGCCTAACGACGGTCAGGACCTTAGTATTTGCTTGTCGCCTTCTGAAATAAACAAGCCGTCACGCGGTGAAGCGTGACGGCTAATTGCAAACCTGCTCTTTTACTCGGCGTACTCAGCGGGTGAACAAAACATGTCCGCTGTAAGTACCATGCCCACCAAAGTCGCCGTCGCATGCGCCGCCCAGGTCACCCTCAGCCGTTAAGTTCGCAACTACACCCGCGAGATCGCCAGTTCCTTGTGTGCCGACAAAACGGAGGTTTTCATGCCCCGTATTAAGGTTACCGATGCCTTCATAAGTGAAGAGCATCGTGCCAGACCTGCCATTCACCGAACCAGTGAACAGTAGGCTGCCGTGCAACGTTATGGAACCATCGCGATGAACGACATCCATCTCAGTGCCTGTTACGCCAGTTGAAGTTGAAGTGAAGGTGCCAGTAGAGCTTCCGCTTATGTCGAACGTGATGATCAAGTTTTCACCGACTTGGCGAAGACTAGTTCGTGTGAAGCAGGGATAGAAGTCCCCCGTTGCGTTAGGCGGGGGGCTGTCAGCTCGAATACTCGACAACGTCAGTGACCCGCCAGCAATTGCGAGCGCACAAAAAATTGTGCGCAGATGTGATAGGAAACGATTTTGATGTAACCAATAATAAGTTTTCATACACACCTCTAAAGGAACTGGAAAACAAAGTTCCGAAATTTCAGGAGATTTTCGCTGGAAGCCCCGAAGTGGATGCCGCGTCACACGAATTGCACGAATTCTCACAAATTTCGGAAGCTTGAATCAACTGCTGAACCGGTTCGTGTAACTTCGTAAAATTTTGTGTCTCAATTGGTGCGAATTCGTGAATGGAGCTGAGGGTTCAGCGACATAGAACGTAAAGCCGCGACGGGTAGCGGCCAGCGAGCGAGCTTCAAATTCGTGTCTCCATCTCTGGCGCTCTTTTGCGTCTTTGGTGGATTAGCGGCGCGGAAGGTATTGCGAGCCGTCGGTCTGAAACTAGTCCGACGCCGGCGCGCGCATTTTTAACGGCGCCGGCGTCGAGTTGTGCGTGATTAATTTAAGGACAGTCGGGGCAGGCGCCCTGCAAGGACAGGCATCCTGCATAATCCGCGACCAGCCGACCGTGAACGCTCCTAGTCGCCCCTGTTCCTCTATCTGTTCCGCAGCCGCTCGCCCCGAGGGTGCCCCCGGTGACCCACCAAATGCCGGTGCCCAGTGTGTAACAGGTCAGGTCCTCTTCATGGATTTGGATCGTGCCATTCGCCGTGGTGATGGTGATGTCAGCGTAGATATCATCACAAGCGTGCTGGGGCAATGGCGTTACTACCGTGCCGGTTGCCGTGAAATTGCGAAGAAGCGGCGAGTGTCCCGTTCCGAGGACCATGAAGGTCACGCGCTCAGAATCCGGCACGCCCAGTTGGATTCCGGTGATCTGGTACGCGATTGTGAACTGATGATCCTCCGCGTAAGCCGATGGTGCAGCGAGCGTCGCATACAGCGCTAGCGCCACCGCGGTCATGAACGCACCCGCGCTTGCGTAGCGGACCTTTGTTAAGAAACGATTTTGATTTGATAGAGGATAAGTTTTCATAACAATCCTCTAAAGGAACTGGCAACCAAAGTTCCGAAGAATTTTGAATAGGACGCCGGGCGACACGAATTGCACCAATTGACTGCCAAAGTTGGAGCGGGCGGCTCAAGCGTTATAAATTTGTGACAATTCGTGAAATTCGTGTGTGCATCTTCGGGAGCCTTTTTGGGCTTGTAGAAGAATCGAAAAACGCTCACGCTGTTGGCTGGTGAATGCGGAATCTGAGGCGCGCATGTTTACCACCACGCGCTGGAGTCTTGTCCTTGCCGGAGCGAACATCAACGGGGACCAGCAAAAGGCTGGTGAAGCCTTGGCGGAGCTTTGCCGAACTTATTGGCGGCCCGTCTTCTCTTACGTCTGCCGCCGTGGCTATTCGCCCGAGGACGCGCAGGACATTACGCAGGATTTCTTCCTGATGATTTTGAAAACCAACTGGCTGCAGCAGGCCGACCAAACCCGAGGCCGTTTCCGCTCGCTTTTGCTTAAGTCCGTGCAGAATTTCCTGCACAACCTCGCTGACACCAGGCAAACACTAAAACGGGGCGGTGCCGTTGAATTCGTTTCCTGGGATGCGTGGATGGCAGAAGCGCCCTCGCAGATCTCGATTTCTCCACGCGCACTCGCCTCGCTTGCGCCCGAGCGGCTCTTTGATCTTCGCTGGGCTGCAACAGTCGTCGAGCAGGCGCTTCGGCGTCTGCGTGAAGAATGTGAAGGCAAAGGACGACTTCGCCTTTTTGAGGGATTGCATGATTATCTAGCGGCAGAACACGCCGATATCTCGTATGCAAAGCTGGCCGCCGCGTTAGGCATCGCAGAGACAGTAGTGAAAAAGCAGCTACATAATTTGCGAGAGCGGTATCGGTGGCTACTGCGGGACGAGGTCGCTCACACCGTCGGGAACCCAGCTGATGTGGATGACGAAATCCGACATTTGTGTGCCGCACTGGCCACAGCAACCTGATTAATAAACAACAAGTTTCAAATGCTACTGTTATGTATCTCCCAGAATACTGCGTCCGCGGCTGCTTAACTGAGTTGAGTCCCGATCCCCGATTCGCTGCATTGCCCAGAGAAATCGGGGTCGAAACATGAGCGCCACTATAGAACATCGCAAGCTCGCCGCGATCATGTTTACGGACATGGTGGGCTATAGTGCTCTCGTGGAGCGCGATGAGGCTATCGCACTTGAACTACTCGAGGAACACCGCCGGCTCTTGCGCTCAATCTTTCCAAAGCATGAGGGCTTGGAAATCAAAACGATTGGAGATGGTTTCCTAGTCGAGTTTTCCAGCGCGTTGGCGGCAGTGCGATGTGGGATTGAAATCCAGGAGGCGATTGCCAGGAGAAATTCCGCCAATCCATCACAAGGAATTTTCCAGCTTCGTATCGGAATTCATGCCGGCGATGTTGTCCGCCGTGCTGATGACGTGATCGGTGATGGCGTCAACATCGCTGCTCGCATCGTACCGTTGGCCGGAGCAGACGGCATTTGTGTTTCGCGACAGGTCTTCGATCAAATCGAGAATCGCCTTGCCAATCCCCTGAAAATAATGGGTCAGGTGAAGGTCAAGAATATGATCCGGCCACTTGAGGTTTACTGGGTCGGATACGAGGGCGCACCCCACAACCCGCCTAATCTTGTGCAGACCGACAACTTGTCTTCGGCTCAGAAATCGATTGCTGTGTTGCCCTTCGTTAACATGAGCTCAGATCAGGAGAACGAGTACTTAAGCGACGGCCTAACAGAAGACCTGATAATGGCGTTTTCACGGTTGAAGGGACTACGCGTCCCCGCCCGGACTTCAAGCTTTGCGTTCAAGGGAAAGAACGAGGACATCTGCCGAATAGGCCAGCAACTGAATGTGACGAAGATTCTTGAGGGCAGTGTGCGCAAAGTTGGTGATCGGCTGCGCATAACGGCACAACTGATTAATGTGGCGGACGGCGATCATCTGTGGGCGCAGATGTTTGATCGCCAATTGAAAGACGTCTTTGCAATCCAGGACGAGATTACGCGCGCAATTGTGCGCGAGCTCGAGATGCAATTGATCGGCGCGGGCGATCAGTCGGTAACAAAACACGGCACTTACAATACGGAGGCCTACCAACTTTACCTTCAGGCGCGGTATCATTATTACAAATTCACTGGAGAGGGTTTCAGGCGTTGCATCGAGTGTTGCAAAAAAGCCCTGGAGATCGAACCCAACTACGCACTGGCTTACGCCGCCTTATCCCTCTCTTATCAGCTCGGTTGGCACTATGGCCATCTCTCACTTGAAGAAAAACTCGTTACAAGTGTTCGTCGCGATCTGGCCGCAGAAAAAACAGCGGCTCTCGATTCAAATCTAGCTGAAGCGCAAACTGACGATCTGCTGATCAAGGCTTTGTCAAAACCACTGTCTATGGTGAGATTTTGGAATCGGGCCGCGGAAAGGGCAGTAGAACTCGATCCGAACCTAGCCGAAGCGCAAACGGTCCTGGCGATGGTAAGATTTTGGAACGAGCGGGACTGGCCAGCAGCTGAAGACTGCTTCAAACGCGCAATCGAGCTTAACCCCAACTACGTCACCGCTCACGAACATTACGCTGGCGCGTTGATATGCATGAGGCGGGACGATGCTGCGATGACCCATGCGCGTTTGGCGCAACAGCTCGATCCCTTATCCCCGATGATCATTATGCACACCGGATTTGTCTGTTGGCTCAGTCATCGCTATGATCTGCTGCTCGAACGGGCCTGTACTCTATTTGATCTTCAATCAGATTTCTTCGGGGGGTATTGGGCCTCGGGGTTGGCTCATTGGGGTCAGGGAATGCAAGAGGCTGCGGTCGCAGAGTTGCGCAAAGCAGTTACCCTGGGCGGAGGTCCTCTGCCTTTGGCTGATCTGGGATGCTTACTGGGTCGGTTGGGTCGAAAGGCTGAAGCCCAACAGGTGCTAGATGAATTGGCCGAACTCGGAAAGCGGGTGAATGTCCAACCTACTTATCTCGGCTTCGTTCATGCTAGTCTAGGGAATTACGATGAAGCCTTCGCATGCTTTGAACGCGGCTTGGAACACGAAAACGCTAGCATTGCCTGGCTCCGGGAATATTGCATCTTTGCTGGTTTGGACGGTTTGGTTGCCGACCCGCGGTTCCCCGCGTTGCTAAAGCAAATCGGACTCGAAGAAAGCAGTGGCAATAACGTAACGGGTTCGGGCGTTGCAGAGACTGCCGTCAAAGGACAACTAGATCATTCGTCTAGCGGCACAAGTGAGAGTCCGAAGAAGTGTCCGCGCTGCGGCGCCGCTATCCGGAATGATGAGAGAACGTGCATCAACTGTCTCCTGCACGAAGGACTCGAAACCAAAGGCGAACCGTCGCGGGAAACATTTGAGAGCATTCTCACAGAAGCGAACGTGACCGACACCCACTGGCGGCTCGGTCATTACGAAATTCTGGAGGAGATAGGTCGCGGCGGGATGGGAGTTATTTATCGTGCGCGGCAGCAGCACTCCCGCCGGATCGTCGCGGTGAAGCGCATCCTCGCTCATCAGGTGAATTCACATGAGACGCTGGTGCGCTTTCGGCGCGAAGCCGAAGCGGTCGCCAGCCTCGATCATCCAAACATTCTTCCAATTCACGAAGTCAGCGAAAGCGATGAAGGCCTGCCGTATTTCAGCATGAAATATGCGACAGGTGGCAGCCTTCGCACCGCAGCGCCGACGCTACGCACCAAGCCTCGCGAATGTGTGCGGGTGATGGCAAAGATCGCGCGTGCGATTGCGTACGCTCATAGCAAAGGCATTCTCCATCGAGACCTTCAGCCCGGAAACATCCTCCTGGATGAGAACGGCGAACCGATGGTGAGCGACTTTGGCCTCGCAAAATGGCTCGATGAAGGTAGCGACCTAACAAGGACACTGGAGACACTGGGAACACCGGGTTACATCGCACCCGAGCAAGCCGAACACCCAGCCGACAAGCTTACATGTGCAGCCGACACTTATAGTTTAGGCGCGATTTTGTGTTACCTTCTTACTGGCCGCCCGCCATTCGTCGGCTCGAATGTTCTTAATGTCATTCATCAAGCCGCTGCGACGCCGGCGCCACGTTTGCGTTCGCTCGTACCGTCACTCGACCGCGATCTGGAGACAATCGTCGCTCGCTGTCTGGAGAGTGATCCAAGCGCACGCTACCAATCCGCCGGAGCACTAGCCGATGACCTTGACCATTGGCTGCGGCACGAGCCGATTGTAGCGCGGCACACCGGAATTTTTACGCGCGGACGAAAATGGGTGCGACGCAATCCAACTTCGACGGTGCTAGTAGCATCGTTAATCGCCCTCGCCGTGGCGATTGGTGTGATGTTCTGGGAAAGAAAGTCAACCCACCCGGTGCCGAGCGGTGATGGATCGATTCCCTACAAAAGCATTGCGGTGCTCCCCTTCGAGAATCTGAGCACCGATCCTGAGAACCCGTTTTTCGCTGATGGTGTGCAGGACGAAATCCTCAACGACCTGGCAAAAATCGCTGACTTAAAGGTAATCAGCCGGACATCGGTGATGCCATACAAGAGCGGCGCGAAACGAAACGTGCGCCAGATTGCAAATGAACTTGGTGTGGCACACGTGGTCGAGGGAAGCGTGCAGCGTGTTGCAAATCGTGTCCGAGTCAGTGCGCAGCTAATCGACGCTAAGAACGACACTCATTCGTGGGCTAACAGTTATGATCGGCCTCTCGATGACGTCTTTGCGATCCAAGCCGATATTGCCAAAGCGATTGCCGGCCAGCTTCAGGCGAAGCTTTCGCCAGCGGAGAAAACCGCCATTGAAAAACCTCCGACAACAAACCTTATAGCGTACGATCGTTACTTGCGCGCCCAGAAGCTATTGGCGCAACAAACAACTCAGCACCCAAGGGACATTTACGAAATAGCACGGTTATTGGATCAGGCGGTAGCGAACGATCCAAGGTTCTTACTCGCTTATTGTGAACTGGCGCGAACACATGCCTATCTTTATTTTCTGGGAATTGATCACACTCCCGCCCGCGTGGCGCTTGCCGAGAAGGCACGCGACACGGCTTTACGTCTCGGCCCCGAGCGTGGTGAGCCGCATCTAGCTGCGGCATGGGTCGCCTATTGGTGCTATAAGGACTACGAGACGGCCCTCGCCGAGGTTGACATTGCCCGGCACAGATTGCCAAACAACGCATCCGTCTTCGAGATAACCGGTACGATCACTCGCCGACAAGGTCATTGGGACGAATGTATAAAGAATTACGAACGCGCCATCGAGCTCGATCCACGTAACCCCTTGCTGCTTGGCAGCGCTGGATACACCTATGAGTATGAGCGACGCTTCCCGGAGGCGGTGGCGTATTGGGATCGAGCTGTAGCACTCGCAACGGACGATCCGACTGTGGCTGTATTGCGTGCGCGAATCGATTTCGAATCGCGCGCCGACACGCAACCTAGATACGAAGCTGTTCAGACTACTTTAGCCAAAGACCCAAGCGTGGTGGATAGAATTGCTGACCAATGGTTCGATGTGGCTCTTTGCCGGCGCGATGCCGCGGAGATGGCCAGCGCCTTAGCTTCATTGCCTCCAGAAGGAACCTATGGAGTGCCTCGCTCCTTTGACGAAGGCTTGGCGGCGCGTGTTCGAAATGATCCGACCGGTGCTGAAAAGGCGTTTACTGCGGCGCGTGCTGAGATGGAAAAGATTGTGCGGGAGCAGCCCGACTACGCTCAAGCTCTCTCCACGCTCGGAATGATCGACGCGGCGCTCGGTAATAAAGAAGACGCGATGCGTGAAGGTCGTCGTTCTGTTGAGCTCTTACCCCTTACAAAAGATGCGATGACGGGTGCAGACCTGCTGACAAACCTGGCGATCATCTATGCTTGGGTGGGCGAAAAAGATCTCGCGATTAAACAATTGCAAGAAGTTCTACAGGTTCCTGGCCCGGCCTGCTACGGCCGATTGCGTTTGGACCCTTCCTGGGATCCGCTGCGCGGTGATCCGCGTTTCGAAAAACTCGTAGAAGAATCGAAGAAACCGGTGACGTTGGGATCACTCCAACGCCTGCCGGCGGGGATTGCAGTGCTGCCGTTTGAAAATCTGAGCGCTGATCCCGAGAACGCGTTTTTCACTGACGGCGTACAGGACGAAGTCCTGAATAATCTGGCAAAAATCGCTGACTTGAAGGTGATCAGTCGGACATCGGTGATGCAATACAAGAGCGGCGCGCAGCGAAACCTGCGCCAGATTGCGAATGAACTCGGCGTTGCGCACGTCGTCGAGGGCAGTGTGCAACGTGTTGCAAACCGCGTCCGAGTCAGCGCGCAGCTAATCGACACAAAAACCGATACGCATTTGTGGGCAGAACGTTATGATCGATCACTCGATGACGTGTTTGCCATTCAGAGTGAGATTGCGCAAGCGATCGCCAATACATTGCGAGTCAAGCTTTCTCCGAGCCAGGCGAGTGCCTTGGCCGCAGCGCCTACCCGCGACCCGGAAGCTTATGATCTGTTCCTGAAGGGCGAATACCAGGAACGCCAGGCAGAGAGTGCGGAAAACAAGGAATTGTTCGATCGCGCCGAAACCTTCTATCGGCAAGCACTGGCGCGTGATCCAAACTTCGCGCTTGCGTATGCGCGACTCGCTTACAGCCGTATGCAACGGCATTGGTTTAGCAATCGTCTGACTTCAGCACAATTGGACGAGGTAAAGTCTGATATCGAACACGCACTGGCGATTGCTCCAGATTTGCCAGAGGCGTATCTGGCGCTGGGTGTATTTCATTACTGGGGTCATCTTGACTATGATTCCGCATTGAAGGCACTCGGTCGGGCCATTGAACTCCAGCCGAGTAACTTTGATAGTCGGACCTTCCTGGCTGTAATTTACCGCCGCCGCGGTGAATGGCGACGATCACTTGCTGAATCTGAGCGGGTGTTGGAACTCAATCCGCGCGAGTCCTTCGCTTCCACCGACATTGGCGATACCTATCTTTCACTTCGCCGTTGGAGTGATGCTGAACGCGCGCTTAGCCGCGGCTTAGCTCTGGACCCCCATAACATAAATGCTGGCTACCACCTCGCGCAAACCTACGTCAACAGCACGGGCGATATTCCGCGTGCTCGACAGGCTTGGCAGGGAATACCGGAAGGCAAGGGGCAAGTCAGCCCGTATGGAATCGTGATTTCGCAGATGACTCGCGAGAGCGTATATCTCAATGTGCTTGAGAGACGTTTTCCCGAAGCTCTCAAGGCGTGGGACGTGCTGCCGACCAACACCACCGAAGAACGTCTGAACAAGCTAAAGGCACGAGTTGCGATTCAGGTAATTGCGGGCCAAAAAGGGGCAGCCAAATCAGAGGCCGAGGAAGCTCGCGTTTTACTCGAAACCCAGCTAGCCAGACGGCCGCCGCAAGACCGCACCTCATTAACGGAGGTAGCTTGGATTTATGTTTGTCTAGGGCGTAACGCCGATGCGCTTCGCATCGCGCGAGAAGCAACAGAGGCGCTGCCAATAGAAAAAGACGCGCTTGTCGGCGGGTATTTTCTTACCGGACTGGCCCAAATCCAAGCGCACACAGGCCACTCTGAAGAGGCGGTAAAACTACTTCGGCAGCTGCTCACAATCCCTGCCGGAGAATACATTTCTGTTGCGCGGCTGAAGATCGACCCTGTCTGGGACCCAATCCGTAACGATCCAGATTTTCAAAAACTTCTTTCCGAACCCGAGCCGGCAACTGTTTACAAATAGCGAATTGCAAGAAGGTCGCTGTGGTGGCAGGCGTGCCGCCTGCAGTTCTTCAAGGTTCGCAGCCGACACGGCTGCCTCTACAGCTTTTGATTTAATCGCGCGAGAATCTCCGGATCGCGTACGTCGGCCCATTCGCCGGTGAGCTCGAGCGCTCTCACTTTTTTACCAGACTGAGCGAGGTCGCGAATCGCGTCGGTTAGTTCGTATTCGCCACGTGGGGAGGGTTTCAATCTCGCGGTGAAATCGAAAATGCTTGGCCGAAACGCGTACAGCCCGGCATTATACCAGGGACTCGTCGGTTCGTCTGGTTTTGGTTTTTCGCGAAGATCGACGAGCTCCATTTCGTCATTCAGAAACACCGCGCCGCCTTTCGTAACATCTTCACCGCGCGTGACCGTCAGCAATGCCTCAACATCGTCGGGAAGATCGACCACTTGTTTGTAATTCGCCGGATCAACTAGAATATCGCCATAGGCCAGAACGAACGAACGATTATTGACGAAATCGCGAGCAAGCTCTACAACGCGCCCCGTACCGTCTTGCACTGTTTGCGTTTTATACTGAATGGCGATGTTGTAGTGCGAACCGTCGCCGAAAAAAACCTGCACCGCATCGGCGCGATACCCGACCACGATCAGACACTCCCGAATTCCT
>DATFXC010000134.1:0-19913 GCA_035258625.1 Candidatus Udaeobacter sp.
CCCCAATAATGGAAAAATATCATGCGCGGTTCTTCGTGTGTCATGTGCTGGTGAATGGCTACAATGTTGATTTTGTCCTTACGCAGCGATTTCAAGACGGGTTGCAGTTGATCTTCTGTGACCGCAAAGTCTCCATCAACAACGGCGTCGTCGTCGCTTCCCGCGAACGCTGCCCATGTATTTACGCCCATGTCCTTGCCGATGTTCGCGCCATCCATTTTGGCAGGACGACCGAATGTAAACTTTAGCATTCCATCTTTCGATTCACCTTGGGCTTCAAAGATCTGATTAAGAGGAGCGGCATTGATGGAATTCTTTTGAGGCAACGGCGATGCGCCGAACGAATCTTTCGGCTGCGAATTTGACGCGCGAATTTGTTTGGCAGCGTCATAAACTTTTCTCACAGCACCAGCCAGCTTATCGACTGCGCCTTCTCCTTCGATGTGCATGAAATAGACCTTTGGATGGTCGAAGAAGAAATGGTTGTGAAGCGCAGTGACGTTAAGACCGTTGTCGAGCGCAGCTGCCATCGCGGCGTTGACTTCGTCTTCAAACAGAACGGTATCGCCCATCACCATTGCCTCGCTGTGCACGCCTTTCGTGAACGCTGCCCAAGTGCCGAGACCCATGAACGGCGGCATCGTCCACCCGTCCACGACCACCTTCACATCGTTGCGAGGAAAGGTGACTTTGTAGACGCCTTCCTTCTCGTTGAGCTTGCCTTTTAGCCCGGTGATTTGATCGATTTTCGCTGTGTCCAGCGCTGTCGATCCGGCAGCGATGCTGGCCAAACAAAATGGGATGATCAGCAGATGTATTCTCATGTTAGTAATTCCTCTTTTCTTTGATGCATCGGTTTGAAACTCTGTTCGAACGCGAAGTCATTTAGATGCCGAAAGCGCTGCAAGGTAGGGCGTCACCTCACGTTTCTTTCTTTAGGCTGCAAATTCGAAATGATTTCCGAGCCCGGCCGTAAGCGCTTTTTCAAAAACGATCACGGCCGGGGCGGCGTCTTCGATTGCTACTCCGGTGCTATCGAAAATGATGATCTCGGAGTCAGTGATCCGCCCCGGTTTCATGCCCGCAACAACTTCCGCAAGCTCTGCATGAACATCTTCTTTTTGCATCCGACCTTTTGCGATTGCGTGATGCGTATCGCCGATCGAGCAAGCTTGTTGAAGACTGTCTGCGACAACCTTTGCTGACGCGAGCAGGGCGGGATCGATTTCGTTCTTGTGAGAATCATCGGCGCCGACAGCCGCGATAAACGTTCCGGGAGCAATGTCTTCTTTGTGAACGAAAAATTCTGTCGCGGGCGTGCAGGTCACAACGACATCGCTGCTTCGGATCGCACTCGGCAGACTGCTGATGACCTCAATGTCTATCGGAAGTTCGCGCGATAGTTGTGCAGCGAGACGCAGCGATGCGCTTGAATCGATATCGAATGCGTAAACTTTTCGGAGTGAAAGGATGAGACCAAGCGCGCGAAGTTGCGCACGGGCTTGCTCGCCGCAACCACAGATCGTCGCGACTGATGAATTTTGACGCGCGAGGTACTTTGCGGCAACGGCAGTCGCGGCCGCTGTACGTTTATTTGTGATTTCCATCGAGTCGAGCACCGCGAGCAATCGGCCGTTGTCGGCATCGTAGGGAACAATTACGCCCTGGATTGTTGGCTTTCCAAAACGGGCATAGTTTTGCGGAAAGTTGGTGTTCAGTTTGGCGACGATGTATCTTTTCGCGCCGCTCAGGTACGCAGTCTTCACGTGAAGCCCACCGGTCTGCGTTCTTACGCCGAGAATTCCCGACGGCGGAATTTTTCCTTCGCCCTGTCGGTGAAAAACTTCTTCCACCGCGCCGATGCATTCAGCGAGGGTTAGTAACTCTTGGACATCGCTGCGATTTAACAGAAGCGTGCTTTCAGTTTGCATTAGGTCCTCCGACGAGACCGATAATGTTATCGCCGGGTTTTGCCTCGACGGGGCCTTCGCCACGTTTGAAGATTCTGGCGCCGGCTTCGCCTTTCAATGTCACGGCGCCGTCTTCGCAAACCAGCCATGCGCCCTCGCGAATCCCGACTACCGGTGTCTCGTTTTCCTCGAGAAACTGAAGAATTCTTTCTTCCTGCGTCTCGCCCATGTGCTTGGAATTGGGATCCGGGTCCTGAAAATGCGGACTGATTTGAAACGGCACCAGTCCCAGCGCGTCGAACGAGCGCGGCTGGACAATTGGCATGTCCTTCGTGGTTTTGATTGTCGGCCCAGCGACGTTGGAGCCGGCGCTACTGCCGATGTAAGGCGCACCGCGTTTTACTCTCTGGCGAATCGGGTCCAGTAGGTCGAGATCTTGCAGCGCCTTCAGCAAGCGAAACGTATTACCGCCACCGATGAAAATCGCATCCGTTTGTTCGATTGCCATTCGCGGGTCGTGCACCATGTGCACGGATTCCAATGACGACCCCATGGCGGCGAATCGCGCCTTGGCTCTCCTGGCATAAGCGTCGCGATCGTGCAGCGCGAATGGGAAAAAAAGAACCTTCCCAGCATCACAGAGAAAAGTTTTTATCTGCTCTTCGACATGATCGAGATAGCCGCGGCCGTACACGGTAGAGTTGCTGATCAACAAAATTCGCGGCGGCGCTTTCATCTTGTTACATGTGTAACTTAATCGTATAGGTATATCAAATGATGGTAAAGAAGAATTTCACTTGGCTGCTTTTGTTGGTTCGTCTGCCAGCAACCCACACTGCCGAGCGGGTTGCGATCTGGCGCAAGCTCAAGAAGTCTGGGGCTATCCAAATTCAAACTTCAACTTACATCTTGCCTGACGAGCCCGCGCGCTATGAAACGTTCCAATGGTTAACTCAGCACATTCGTGACGCCGGCGGCGACGCCACGCTTATTCGCGCGCAGAAGATCGAAGGCTTATCGAATCAAAAGCTGATCGAGTTGTTCAACGCGGCGCGGGCAAAGGAATATGCGGCACTTATCGAAATGATTCGCTCCCTCGATGATCACGGCCAGCGATCGTCCAGTTTCGGTGACAAGCTGGGTCGACTTCGAAAGCAATTCCGCGAGATCAGGCAGAGCGACTTCTTCGACAGCCCGAAAGCTCAAAACGTGGAAGTGCTTTTGCGAAAGCTCGAGCAAATTCCGCCAAGGGCAAGACCACAGGCGAGGATAGATCGGCGAGATTTTCTTGGCAGAATTTGGCTTACTCGGCCCCATCCTGAAATAGATCGCGTCGGTTCGGCCTGGCTCATTCGCAAATTCATAGATCCGAAAGCGAAATTCATTTTCGGGGCTAAACGTCCGCCCGGTCAGCGCGTGATTACCTTTGACATGCTGGAGGGCGATTTCTCGCACGATGGAGACGATTGCACGTTCGAAACGTTGATCAGGCGATTCGAAATTAAGGACAAAGCTGCTAGGAAGATCGCAGAAATGATTCACGATGCTGATCTCGACGACGACAAATTTCAGCGGAGCGAATGCTTTGGGATCGATCGCGTTCTCAAAGGCTGGGCAAAGCAAGGATTGCCCGACAAAGAAATTTTGCGTCGGGGCTTCGAGTGCTTCGACGCGCTCTACGCTTTTTTACAGCGCCGATGAATCGTGAATCGAAAATAGTAACGAGAGGTCAGCAGAACGATCCCGACGCAGACCATGAAATGCCGTCGTGGCGCGAAGTGTTTCTGTATTTTCTATTCCTTGGCTTCATCAACATCGGCGGCCCGGTGGCGCAGATCACGATGATGTTCAATCACATGGTGGAAAAGCGCCGATGGCTCTCCAGGGATCGGTTCGTCAAAATCATGGCTTTTTGCCACATGCTTCCCGGCCCGGAGGCGCTGCAGTTGGCGATCTACATTGGTTACCTGAAGCGCAAACTATGGGGCGGCGTATTGGCGGGTGTCACTTTCATTTTGCCAGGCGCGATCGCGATGATCGTTTTGAGCTGGCTTTATGTTCGTTATGGCAAGCTTGCTCAGGTAACCGACGCTCTGCATGTGCTCAAGCCGGCTGTGCTCGGCATTATCGCCGCAGGCATTATTAAACTCGGGCGCGCGTCAATCCGGAATGCGTTCCTTGCCGTCCTACTGGTCGGCGCGTTTGTAGGAATGCGTTTCGCGGGAATTAACTTCCTGCTAATTCTTCTGGTCGCCGGGTTGTTGAACCTGATCTTTGAGCGCGGCTCCGCACTGCTCAAAAAAGCTGCGCCGACTTTGCCGGTCATGTTCCTTGGAACGAGTGCACTGCTTCCATTCAGCGACTCGCGTTTGTTTCAAATCGCGTGGCTGTTTTTGAAGACAGGATTGCTGAGCTTCGGAGGCGCGTACGCTTCGCTTGTTTTCGTGCAGCGCGGCGCGGTTGCGCAATATCACTGGCTTTCCGACGGCCAACTGTTGGACGGAGTGGCGCTGAGCGTGGCAACACCGGGGCCGTTCATGTTGTTTACCACTTTTGTGGGTTACATCGCCGGCGGAATGCCGGGCGCGGCGCTAGCTACATTCTTCGTCTTCCTGCCATCGTTCGTGTTCGTTCTCGGCGGCGTACACTACGTGGAGAAGCTTCGCGAAAACCGCGCGCTCCAGGCGTTCCTCGCGGGCGTCAGCGCCGCGGTAGTAGGCGTGATTGCAGTTGTATCGCTGGATCTTATCCCGGGAGCATTGACTGACTGGATAACCGTCGCGATTTCAGCAGCGGCCTTCCTTCTAATCGCACTTCTTAAGCGGGACGTCGCCTTGGTAGCCATCGGAGCAATGGTCGGCGGAATCGTTTACGCGTGCGTGCGTGCGCTCGCACTCTAACAGTCATCACCGACGCGAAAATACACGAATGTTCCAGAATGAACGCGGCGAAGACGACGTTCCATCCCGCCGCTTCGCCGCGTTTTTGACCCCGATCGCGTTGCGCGCCCTTTTCAGGCTTTGGCTATCCATTCACAACGCGATCCACCCACGAATTAGTATTTCTCGCCCTTTTCTTTGTGCTCTTTGGCTTCGTTGTGCTTGCTCAGCACTTTACCGTTCGCGTCCATTTCAACGCCGATTTGCTTCCCATTCTTTTGAATGACGGCTTCAAAGTTGGCGCCCTCCTTTTCCCAGCGGACGATTGTTCCGCCTTTGGCTTCTGCCTGAGCAGCTTGCTGCACCGCGGCAGGAACATCAGAACTGTTGATGGTTTGTTCCTCGTGTTTTTCTTCCTTCGCCTGAGCAGCCACGCCAAATGCCAATCCGGCGCTTACCGCTGCTACTGTGAATAGGTTTTTCGCTTTCATGTCTGATGAGTTTTGACTGTTGGCTTTCAAGAATTGTTCGAAACTCACTGCTCATTGGCGCGGGAAAAGGCTGCAAAAAATCTCGCAGTCTTAGCCCGATTGGTACTGCATGTCAGGCAGAACCCGACGAACGTGTGCACTCCGCTTCGTAATCTTCAATTAACTTCAGGATCTTGGACTGAAACGCAGCTTGCGCCGCGTAAACAGCGCCGATGGCTTCAGCAAACGCTTTTTGCTTAAGCTCTTCCTCGATCGTCAAGCTGAGTTCGGCGAGCTTTTCGATATTCGACCGCGAGTGAAACTCCAAGTCCTTAAGCTTCGAAAGAACGGCAAGCGATTTCTCCAACTGGGCAGAATCTGGCGGTTGAGGTGGCTTTTCGGCTTCCGGCTTTGGCGCAGGGCCTTGCTCGATGCTAGCCGATTTCGTTTTCTCGACTTGCGCCTTCTTACCCGGCTGAGGCGCGCCAGCCTTTTGACCATGCTGGGCTTTGTGATGCTTCTCTTGAGTGACTTTTTTGGCGTGCGCTATGTTACGTGGATCGCCCATCAACTTATAGACGGGTTTCAAAGGCTTGTCGGTCGTATCTTCCGGGCAAACAACGTCCTCGGAAGTCTGCTAGCGCTTGACGAAAATTTCGCGCAATACCAATCGAGCAGCGTGGTATCCGCACATGCCGTGAACACCGCCACCGGGCGGAGTGGAGGACGAACACAGATAAACTCCTTTAATTGGCGTGCGGTACGGCGTGGGGCTAATGATCGGTCGCGCAATCAATTGCTTCAGGTCCGCTGCGCCGCCGTTGATGTCGCCGCCGGCCAAATTCGAGTTGGATTTCCCGAGATCAGCCGCACTCATTTTGTGACGTGCCAGGATACAATCGCGGAAAGCCGGGGCGAATCGCTCAATTTGCGATTCGATTCGGTGCGACATGTCGTGATCGCAATTGAATGGGACATGGCAGTAGGCCCAAAGCGTGTGTTGGCCGCGCGGCGCGCGAGTTTCATCAAACAAACTTTGTTGCGCCACCAGCACAAACGGACGCTCCGGAATTCTTTCGCGTGAAACTTCGCGCTCGGCCGCTGCGATCTCATCCATTGTCCCTCCGAGATGAATTGTCCCGGCGCGCTGGCAAGCTGCGGCCTTCCACGGGATCGGCGCGCTTAGCGCATAGTCGATTTTGAAAATTCCAGGCGCGTGTCGAAATGATCCCAATCTTCGACGATATGGCGATGGCAAGTGCTGATCGGCGATGCGCAAAAATTCCCACACCGAAACGTCCAGAACAACGGCGCGTGCTTTTGGAAGGTCATGAAGATTCTCAATGCGATGATTTACTTCGATCTTTCCGCCAAGCTCACGCAGATAAGCGGCAAGCGCGTTCGAAATTTGCTGTGATCCGCCGCGTGGAATCGGCCAGCCCACCGCGTGTCCCGCCAGTCCTAACACCAGGGCAAACGCAGATGAGACCGGCGCTTCCAACGGAAGAAACGAGTGTGCAGCGATTCCAGCGAAAAGCGCGCGGCCCGGTTCGTGTCGAAACAAAAACTTCGCCAGTAAGGTTGCCGGGCAAAATGCTGGGATTCCGAACTTTGCCAGCGCCAGCGGGTGACGCGGCAAATGGAGCATCGGTCGGAGGAATTCGTTAGCCAATTTTTGCCAGTTCCGTGTGAGCGGCTTCATCAGGCGGCGATACGCGCGCGAATCGCCGCCGAGTTGTTGCCCTGTGAAATCGGCGTCTCGATACAGGCATGCCGCGGAGCCATTATCGAGCGGATGTGCTAGCGGAATCTCCGGCTGGATCCATTCAAGTCCAAGCCGCTCAAGGGGAAGCGTGTTGAAAAACGGCGAACCCGCTGCGAGCGGATGCACTGCCGAACACACGTCATGCAAAAAGCCCGGCAACGTTACCTCGGCCGAGCGCGCACCACCGCCGATGGTGGCGGTCGCTTCGCAAACGAGCACGGAACATCCTGCGCGCGCCAGCGTGATGGCAGCGGCGAGGCCATTCGGTCCCGAGCCGACGATAATCGCATCATAAGCATATGCCATAAGTTCCAGTAGCAGCGATTCTGGATGTTGCGCGAGCAAGTTGCGATTTAAACGACTCCGGGCCGTCTATCACGCGCAGACACGCAGAATCTTTCGATTCAACTTCTATGAAGCGAACACAGCCTCACGAAACTGAAGCCAACTTTTCGATCGAGGAGTACGGCGAAGACTGTGGAAAAGGAGGAATGAGAGGAACAATTGCTCGCCGAGTATGCGACGCTACTCAGTTTCTACCTGGCGAGTGCGGCCGTTTCTAACAGGCATTGGTGTTCAACAAGATCGTCTGCCCAGAAGATTTAGTTTGCTTGATCTGGCGCTGTTGGGAATAGCTACGCACAAGCTGAGTCGGATCGTTGCAAAGGACAGAATCACCGGCATTCTGCGCGCGCCGTTTGTGAGCTACGTTCGCAGTTCTGGGGCGGGCGAGGTGGAAGAGGAACCACGCGGCCGTGGATTTCAACGCGGCATCGGTCATTTGATTTCGTGTCCGTATTGCATGGCGCCCTGGTGTGCCACGACGTTGGGCTTCGGGCTTCTTTTCGTCCCACGCGTGACGCGGTTCTTCGCTGGAATTTTAGCCAGCGTTGCTACGTCCGATTTTCTCCACCGCGCCTATCTCCAGATGAAAGAAGAATAACGGATGTCAGCCGGACAGGCGCTTCGCGGCCATTCTGGCGTGGAATGTTTGGGCCTTTCGATCAGTGGAATTCCACTGATGACATGGGCAAACTGACTTAAATGCCGTTGTACTGAACCACGACGTTATCGCCCCATGAAGCGCACGACGTGCAACGTTGTGCGGGCTGGGATGACAAGTTCGCCGCCCGGTGATGCGAAGGACAGATCCTGATTAGTCGTGACCACATTTTGCGGCTCCAGTCCTTCGGTCCTATTTATTCCGATGATGACCGCGATGATTGCAGCGCCGACCAGAATCGCCACAAGACTGGAAAAAAGATTTTCATTGCCTCACGTTTTCCTGTCGCTGCCTGATCTCGTTGAAGGGAGCGTTGACGACCGCGGAAAGCATTCTTATCTCCGACAACACTGTGTGCTCAACGCAAAAATCAAGTTCGCGCCACAGTGCTCTCTGTCCACCGGCTGTTAGTGGGGCCTGGGTGAGATTTGCCGGCGGAGCCAGCGGATCATCTGCGAGCCCCTAGATCAGCGATCGCGTGAATTCACCGACGCGCTTCACCAAGTCTGGGGAATTGCTGAGCCTTTCGATTTGGCTTACGATCGCGCTGCCGATGACCGCGGCATCGGCAAATGCCCAGACTTGCCGCACTTGTTCCGGAGTTGAGATGCCGAAGCCAACCGCCGCGGGCAAGTCGCTCACGCTTCGGACGCGTGTTACCACCGCCTCCGCGTCACGCGACATTTCGCTTCGCGCGCCGGTGACGCCGGCACGTGAAACCGCGTAAATGAATCCGCTGGCCTGCTTCGCGATAGTCGCCAGCCGCTTGTCGGATGTTGTAGGTGCCGCCAAAAAAATCGGGTCCAATCCACGCTTACGCAATGTTTCCGTCCAGGGCGACGCTTCTTCAGGAATCAAATCGGTGACAAGAATGCCGTCTACGCCTGCCCGTTTCGTTTCATCCGCAAGCCGGTCTGCGCCAAATTTCAACAGCGGATTGAAGTAGCTGAACAGAACAATTGGAACATCGATGTGCTGTTTTGCGCGTGAGACGCAGGTGAGTGCGTCGCGAAGTGTCACTCCATTCCTCAGCGCGCGCTCAGATGCGCGTTGAATCACTTCGCCATCAGCGACAGGGTCGCTGAAAGGCACTCCGACCTCGATGATGTCTCCGCCGGCAGCGGCAAGTTCGACCAGTAGAAGTTCCGTCGTTTTGAGATCCGGATCGCCTGCCGTAATAAATGGAATGAAACCACCGCGTCCAGCGCGCTTCAGCTTCGCGAACGTCTCCGCGATTCGGCTCATTCCGAAAGTAAATCGGCAACCAGCTGCACGTCTTTATCACCGCGCCCGGAAAAATTCACTATGATGGAATCCTCTGCCGACACCTCGCGTGCGAGACGAATCGCAGGCATGATCGCGTGCGCTGTTTCCAGAGCGGGAATGATGCCTTCCAGCTTCGCGCAACGTTGAAACCCTTCCAGCGCTTCGGCATCGCTGGCCCAAATGTATTCGGCTCGGCCGCTGTCGTGTAGAAATGCGTGCTCCGGCCCAATCGCTGAATAATCGAGCCCCGCTGAAATCGAATGGGTCGTTGCGATTTGGCCGTTCGGATTCTGAAGGACGTACGACATCGTGCCATGCAGGACGCCCACCTGTCCGCCGCCGCTTTCTGACCCGCTGTGAAATCTTGCCGCGTGTTCGCCCAACGAATCGCCGCATCCTCCCGCTTCAACACCGATCAGCCGAACTTCTTCGTCTGCGATGAACGGACGAAACAGGCCGATGGCGTTTGAGCCGCCGCCGACGCACGCAACCAGCGCACGGGGCAATTTGCCTGTCGCAGCGAAAATCTGCTCGCGTGCTTCGCGTCCAATCACGCTTTGAAACTCTCGCACCATGAGCGGATATGGATGCGGACCAAGCGCGCTACCGAGCAGGTAATAAGTATCACGGACATTAGTCACCCAATCGCGCAACGCTTCGTTGATCGCGTCCTTCAACGTGCGGGTGCCGGCGTTCACGGTAACGACCTCAGCGCCGAGCAATCGCATTCGAAAAACGTTGAGCGCTTGTCGCCGCACATCTTCGGCGCCCATGTAGATGACGCATTGCAACCCGAGCAATGCGCACACTGTTGCGGTGGCCACACCGTGCTGGCCTGCGCCGGTCTCGGCGATCACGCGGCGCTTGCCCATTCGACGCGCCAGCAGTGCCTGCCCTGTCGCGTTGTTGATCTTGTGTGCGCCGGTGTGCAGAAGATCTTCCCGCTTCAGATAAATCTGTGCTCCACCTGCCTGTGCAGTTAGTCGCTGCGCGTGAGACAACGGTGTCGGTCGGCCAGCGTAATGGCGTAGCAGTTGGTCGAGCTCACTCCAAAAAGTCGAATCGCCACGGGCGCGCGTGAATTCCGTGGTCAACTCCTCGAGCGGCGCCACCAACGTTTCCGGAACGTAGCGGCCACCGAACTTGCCCCAATGTCCCTGGTCGTCTGGTTCGCTCGTTGTGATAGGCGTTTTCTGCATTGCAAAAAATTACGAACGCGACGGAGCTGTGATGCGGTCGGCTGCTCGCGCTGCAGCGACAAACTTTTTGAGTGCACGATGATCCTTGATCCCCGGTGCGCTCTCTATCCCGCTACATACATCAACGGCATGGGGCGTTACTGTCGCGACCGCACGACCGACATTTTGTGCGTTTAAGCCTCCCGAGAGAATGAGAAATCGCGTGAAATCCAGTGTTGCCCGTGCAGCAGACCAGTCGCAGGTCTGGCCAGTGCCGCCGCGAATATCAGGGTGGTACGCGTCAACCAGCACATCGCAATCGGAAAATGCCGCTGCATTCTCCGCGCGGAATTGCGCGTCAGTTGTGAATGCTCGAATCACACGAAATTCGCGCGCTAATTCGCTGCACGTTTCCGGTGTTGTCCGGCCATGTAGTTGAACGCAATGGACTCCAGCCAATTCGGCGGTCTTGCGAATTTCTTCTGGGTCTGCGTCTACGAACACGCCGACCCCGCACGTTGCGTCTGGCAGAGCCTCGACAACTTGCCGAGCGGCTTCTGGCGTAACGTATCGCGGGCTTCGCGGATAAAAATTAAAACCAATCATGTTCGCTCCAAGCCAGACGCTTGCTTGCGCATCCGGCGCATTCGTGATGCCGCAGATTTTTATTTGGATCGGAATCATGGTTGAGCAGCGCTGGCTGTAGCGATGAGATCGCGCAACGCAGTTTCGGGATCGGTCGCGCGCATGAGCGCTTCGCCAATAAGAAACCCACGGAACCCGAGCGTCTGAAGATGACGCAACGACTTCGCGTCTCGTAATCCGCTCTCGCTGATCATCACTCGGTCGCGCGGAGCTTCGGCGATGAGACGCTCGCTTGTTTCCAGTGAAGTTCGGAACGTCCGCAAATCACGATTATTTACGCCGATCATTCTCGCGCCTGCCTTCAGCGCGCGGCGCAATTCATCGGACGTATGCACTTCTACCAATGCGTCGAGTCCGAGCTCTTCCTCGGCAATCGCGCGCAGTTCGCGTAAGGCAGCATCATCAAGCGCGGCTGCGATCAACAATACAGCGTCGGCGCCTGCAATGGCTGCTTGGTAAAGCTGGATAGCATCAATCACAAAATCTTTGCGCAAAACCGGCAGACCGGAGGTTGCACGAATCGCTCGAAGATCATCAATGGAGCCGCCAAAAAATTCTTCATCCGTTAGAACCGAAATCGCGCAAGCGCCACCCCGCACGTACCGACTGGCAATCTCGGTTGCTGAGAGATCACCGCGTATCAATCCAGCCGACGGCGACCGGCGTTTGAATTCTGCGATGATGTTCAGCCGCCCTGACTCCGATGCGAGTATGTGCAGCAATCGATGCGGTACTGCCTTTGTGCGGATAGCCAATGCTTGCGCGCGGAAATTTCCTGACGCGGGATCGGTTCGAAGTCGCACCACAGCCTGCCGCTTTCGCTCAATGATTTCGGACAGAATATTGGTCATATCATTTGCGATTTGTCTCGCGACTGAGCGCATCGAGCTTCGATGCAGCGCGTCCGCTGTCGATGCTTTCACGAGCTAGGTTCACTGCCTGTCGAAAATCCGCTGCAACTCCGGCCACATGAAGCGCAGCAGCAGCGTTGATGATTACCAGATCGCGGGCCGGCCCGAAGTCACTATTGTTTTGCCCATTCAGGATCGCACGAATCAGTTGTGCGTTTTCGTCGGGCCCGTCAGCGTGACTTCCATCGAGAGATTGACGTTGCAATCCAAAATCCTCTGGCGCAATCGTGAATGTCTTTACGCCCGCTCGGGCCGAACACGAAGCGACCAACGTCTTGTTTGCAATTGTCACTTCGTCAAGGCCGTCGCCGCCGTGAACGACCCATGCGTGTTCGATGTCAAGAAGGACCAGCGCCGCCGCGATCCGCTCAACAAGCGAAGCATGCCACACGCCCACAACTTGAAACGGCGCTCGTGCGGGATTGGTAAGCGGACCGAGCAAATTGAACGTGGTATGCACCGCGAGCTGCCGCCTGACCTGTGCGACACGCGCCGTTGCCCGATGGAAGAGCGGTGCAAACATGAAACAGATGCCATGCTTATTGAGAGACCGTTCGACAACTTGCGGAGAGGCAGCCGTGTTGACGCCGAGCGCTTCGAGGACATCGGCGCTCCCGCAATTCGACGTCGCAGCGCGCGCCCCGTGTTTCGCTACAGGTAAACCCGCACCGGCAATCACGAACGCTGCGGCCGTGGAGACGTTGAACGTTTTCGCCGCGCTCGACCCAGTGCCGGCGGTGTCGATGAAATTGCGGTGGTGCGAATGTAATCGAAGGGCGCGATTCCGCATTGCTTCCGCCATTCCTGCGAGCTCTTCGACGGTTTCGCCTTTGACCGTCAAAGCGACGAGCGCCGCCGAAATCCGTGCATCTGTCGTTCCCGGACTGATGAGGCACTCAAGCAACTGCGCGGCCTTTGCACGACTGAGATTCTCACCATTCATCAGACGCAGTATCGCTGCGCGGAAATTGAGATCGCCGGTGTCGCTCTTCGGCGCCGGTCTGCTCTTTTCCAGATTTGCGGTTCCTAATTTCATTCCGATCGCATTTGTTTTGCCATCGACAGCGCTTTTGCCATCGCGCGCGCTTTGTTGACGCTCTCCTGATATTCTGCGTCAGGGCTGGAATCGGCCACAATGCCTGCGCCGGCCTGGAAATACGCCGTTCCATTTTTCAAGACGGCGCAGCGCAACGCGATGCACGAGTCGACGTTGCCGTCGAACCCAAAGTAGCCGATTGCGCCCGCGTAACAGCCGCGCCTGGTTTTTTCCAGTTCGCTGATGATTTGCATCGCGCGGATTTTCGGAGCGCCGGAAACAGTGCCGGCGGGAAACGTCGCCTTGATCAGATCAAATGGCGTGCAACCGCTGCGCAAACGCCCGGTCACGTTTGAAACGATGTGCATCACGTGGCTGTACCGTTCGATCTGCATGAACTCGGTCACACGCACGCTGCCGAATTCCGCGACGCGACCAATGTCGTTCCGTGCGAGATCCACCAGCATGACGTGCTCGGCGCGTTCCTTCGGATCGGCAAGCAGTTCCGTGGCGTTTTGTTCGTCCTGTGTAGCGGTGGCGCCGCGCGGGCGGGTCCCTGCGATTGGCCGAATCTCCACACTGTCGCCGACTAAGCGGACATGCATTTCAGGCGAACTCCCAACCAGTGAGAAATCGTCGCCGAAATTAAGGCAAAACATGTACGGAGACGGATTCACAAAGCGGAGGCAGCGATAGAAATCGAGTGGTTTTGCTTCGAACTCGGATTCGAAGCGCTGTGACAAAACCACCTGAAAAACGTCACCGGCGCGAATGTACTCCTTGGCTCGTTCGACCGCGTCCTTAAATTCCTTCGGTCGAAAATTGCTGTGAGGTATTTCAGGTTCGCAATCTGCAGTCGGAACAAATGGCAGATTGGCAGGTTCGGCGAGCTTTGCCATGATCGCTTCAATCGATTCAGCTGCCTGCGCGTAAGCTTTCTCCGGCGAGCCGTCTGCGAGGAAAGCGTTGGCCACGATTTTGAAACTGCGCAGCCGATGATCGAAAATCAGAAGGGTGCGTGGAACCATGAAAATCGCCTCCGGCAGTTGCAGTTCATCGCGCTGCGCCGGCGGAACTTTCGGCTCGAAGAATTGGATTGCTTCGTAGCCAAGAAAGCCGACAGCGCCTCCGGCGAACCGCGGCAGTTCACAACCCGAGACGAATCGATGACGCGCCATTAGCTTTCGCACCTCTTCCAGTGGATCGCAGCTGATTGCCAGCCGTCGCGCGGTTCCGCACTCAGTGATTCGAAGCTCCCGTGCGTAGCTTTGAATGATCACGCGAGGTTCGACACCGACGAAGGAAAAGCGTCCAGACACATCGTTCTTTTCGGTCGATTCGAAAAGGAAGCTGTAGCCACGATCCAGTTTTCTGAATGCCGAGACCGGCGTTTCTCCGTCTGCGATGAACTCTGCGAAAACAGGAATGACGTTCCCGCGTTTCGCGAGTTCGACGAATTCCTTGAGAGTCGGAGTTAGTTGGCTTGTCATTTACGTAGCGCGGGTGACTGCTTGTGATTTTGCATGCCTAGGCTGGTCGCCTCTCCCTTCCAAAGGGAGAGGCGGACTGAAGCGCCCCGTTGTTACCCCCGGTTTCATAGCAATAGCGGGCTATAAACGCTTGCCGCGCTGTTTGCTTTCAGGGCGAGGAATCGCGCGAGGATTTTCTTACCATCGTGGGTAAGCACGGACTCGGGATGAAACTGCACGCCGTGCACGGGGAATTGGCGATGACGCAACGCCATAATTTCGCCATCCTCGCTTTCGGCAGTGATTTCGAGACCACTGGGGAACGAGGTTCGCTCCACGACTAGCGAATGATAGCGGCCGGCCTCGAACGGCATCGGCAGATCGGAAAAGAGATCATTCCTGCTGTGCCTAATCATGGATGCCTTGCCATGCATGATGCGGGGAGCACGCACGATTCTTGCGCCATACGCTTCGGCAATGCACTGATGTCCAAGGCAAACACCGAGTATTGGAATTCTTGCGCCAAACGCCAGGATCACGTCTTTGCTGATTCCGGCTTCGCGGGGTGTGCACGGACCAGGCGAGATACAAACGTGGCTCGGCGCCAGCGCTTCGATTTCCTCCCGGGAAACTTGGTCGTTTCGCCTAACGACAACCGCGCAGCCAAGCTCGCCGAAATACTGGGCAAGGTTGTAACTAAAGGAGTCGTAGTTATCGATTAGCAAGAGCATCGACTGGGATTTCCGAGTTCTGTGGATTTTGAATCCGAGTCTTGTTTGAATCCGGCGCGGTGGCCTCACGAATGGCGCGAACTTCTGCGATGAGCTGCGCGTACTGCGGTGGCGTGAGCGCTTGCGCGCCGTCGGAAAGAGCGAGCTCGGGTTTGTTATGCACTTCAATCATGAGACCATCGGCTCCGACAGCCACCCCGGCGCGGGCGAGGGGAGTGACCATATAGGCGCTGCCTGTGCCGTGTGATGGATCGACAATCACCGGCAGATGAGAAATTCGCCGGATCGCGGGCACGGATGCGAGATCGAGCGTGTTGCGCGTGTGTTGCGCAAACGTGCGAACACCGCGCTCACATAAGATCACGTTATAGTTGCCCTCAGCCATGATGTATTCGGCGGCAAGCAACCATTCCTCCAGCGTGGCGGCCATACCTCGTTTCAACAGCACCGGCAGCTTCGAGCGCCCAGCTCTCCTGAGGAGCGAAAAGTTTTGCATGTTGCGGGCGCCGATTTGAATGACGTCGCCGTAATCTTCGATTACATCGACATGAGGCGGTTCGAGCGCTTCGGTGACGATCTTTAAGCCAAATGCATTGCGGATCTCAGCCATGATTTCCCAGCCTTTTTCGCCGAGTCCTTGGAATGCGTAAGGAGAGGTTCGCGGTTTCCACACGCCGCCTCGAAAGAAGCGCGCGCCGCTTTGCTGAACTGCCTCTGCCACAGCGAACGCCTGGTCACGATTTTCGATCGCACACGGCCCGGCGATGATGGCGAGCTCGCTTGCGCCGATCGTCGCGTCGTCGACACGCACAACAGTTTTCTCCGGACGCAGATCGAGAGTGATCAGCTTGTAGGGCTTCGTAACACGAATGACTTCCGCAACGCCCGGGATATTTTCAAAACGCCGGCCATCGATTGGACCTTGGTTTCCTGTGATGCCAATCGCGGTGCGTGTCGCGCCGGGCATCGGATGCGCGCGGAAGCCGATTGACTCAACCACAGCGACCACCGCATCGACTTCGCGCGGGGTCGCACCCGGTTTCATTACGATCAACATATTTTTAAGTAGGGTTGGTTGTTTTCATAGACGCAGAAACGAAATCTCCCTATGAAGGAGAGAGAGAAAAGGTGAGCGCCCGTTGAGCAACGGTCGCTTTCTATCGCCAGATTCCGAGCGCCAACACGAAGCCGAACCGCGGGCCATTGGCGGCTTCTGCCGTGTAAAGCATATCAGCGCTCATTGCCGGTAGTATAAAGCCGGCGTTTTTGATGTCTATCATTAATTGTGATTGGTAACAGCCACGTTACCAAATCGCAGAACGTCGCGACGAAACCCAGTGCAGCCGTGGTTCCAGCGAACACCGATAATGGTACAGAATGCTTGCAACAAGAAAGCTGGTAACCGGTTTCTCAATTCTCGCTGCGGGAATGATCGTGGCACCAGCCTTTGCACTAAAAGTGACTGAGCCGGCGGCTGCGTCCCACGGGTACCGCGGCTTGTGCGACATCAATGGGAAGAAACTCGCTGACGGCGAATTCCGGCAATGGGTAGAAAACAATCGGCTACACGTTGTGATCAGGTACAAATTTTCCGCCGGCGAGGTCTATGAGGAACACTCGCAATTTCGACAAGAATCAGAGCTGATCCAGGAAAAATGGTCTTGGAAAGAATCGAAAGATGGAAGGTCGCAGCGTGAGTTCGCTGTGGATTTTGTGGCTGGAATCGCCAGCGCACACATCAGTCAAGATCATAAGGATGTGTCCAAAAGGATTAAAATTGAACGGAGTCGGACGTTTGCCGGGTTTGGATTTAGCCTTGCCTTGAGCAATCTGCGCAAACGCCTGTTGAGTGGCGAACAAGTTCAGCTCAAGGCAGTCGGTTTTTCGTATTTCCCAACGCTTGGCCCGCAAGTTGTAACAGTGACAGTTTCTCACGGCGGGATTGACCGTATGAGAATGTCGGGACGCTCGCTGAAGGGCGATCGCTTCATCATTCATCCGGAAATTCCGTTCATCGCGAATTTGTTCGTTAATGTGCCCGACACAAAAATTTGGCTGACCAATCCCGCGCCGGCTGGTTTTCTTCGCTGGGAAGGCCCAATTGTGCTGCCGACGGATCCAATAGTTCGTGTTGACTTGCTTTCAGGCGAAAAAAGCGGACCGGCAGAGTCTACGGGAACTTAGACGCGAGCGCAGATCTTCGCTTCACACCGTCCGCCGCGAGCGATTAGGATCGCTTTTATGGCCGAGTCCAAATTCTCTTCAGCTTTGATTTTTCTCGTCGGCAATTATTTCGTGACCTTTTTTATCATCGGTCTGATTGCCGCAGGAATATCGCTCCTCAATAAGCCAAAACCGCTGCGAATCGGCGAAGTGAGCGAAGCATTTCTCTCGTACCATCTGCTTTTTCGCGATTGGAATAAATAATCTGATCAACTTCGTCTTTCACTTGTTCTTCGGTGATGTGGCGGCGAAGTTTATCGGATGGGAAAACAGCCCGTTCCAAGCAGAAGTGGGATTCGCAAGTCTTGGCGTAGGAATTGCAGGGGTGATCGCATTTAAGGCGAGCTTTCCGTTTCGTTTCGCGACACTGATTCCGCCTTCCGCCTTCTCATGGGGTGCTGCCGGCGGCCACATTTACCAGATGATCGTGGCGCACAATTTCTCGCCGGGGAACGTAGGACTGGTTCTTCCAATCGATATACTAATGCCGTTTGTCGGCTTTGTGTTTTTGTGGCTCTCGTATACGCATCCGCTGCCCGGCGCCACCAACCGCAAGCTAACATAGCTGCAGGCGGCAAGCGGAGCGCTTGCCCGACAACATTCGTTTCGACTAATTTTCCGCACTATGCATCGCCATTTACTCTTCCGCTTCCTCTCAGTGTTAATCTTCGTTTTTCTCGGGCTCCCGTTTCACCTGAATGGCGCATCGCCCATCCAGGAACGCGCCAATCGTTTTCTGGCGCTGGCGAATGCCGGGTACCAAGCGCTCTTTCGAGTCAACAGCGAAGCGCAATGGAATGCGATGACCGACGTTACCCCTGAGCACGATGCTGCGGCCGAGGCGACCGGCAAAGCTTACGCCGCGTTTAATGGGAATGCTGCGATCATCAACGAAGCGCGCGAACTGCTGACGCACCAGAAAGAACTCAGCGACATCACGGTGCGACAGTTGAAACAGCTGCTCTTAAACGCAGCCGAAGGGCCGATGACAAATCCTGAGCTGGTGGCCAAGCGTGTTGCAGCCGAGACGAAACAGGCGTCGCTGATGAACGGGTTCGAATTCAAACTTAGCGGCCAGAAAATCACCGCTAACCAAATCGACGATAAACTGGAGAAGAGCACCGATCTCGCCGAGCGCAAAGCAGTTTGGGAAGCGTCGAAAGAAATCGGGCCCGCGTTAAAACCAAATCTCGTGATACTGCGCGATCTGCGAAATGGCGTCGCCAAGGAAATGAAGTATCCCGATTACTTTTCGCTCCAGGTCGCCGCCTACGGTATGACCACCGACGAGATGCTCAAGATGCTCGACGATTGGATGGCCACATTGCGTCCGCTGTATTTGCAACTGCATACCTGGGCGAAGTACAAGCTCGCCGAGAAATTTCATCAGCCGGTGCCGAAGAAAATTCCCGCGCACTGGATCGGCAATCGTTGGGGACAAGAATGGCCGGGCCTCGTTGAAGCAGCGAACATCGACAAGTACTTCGAAGGCCGAAAACCGGAATGGATCATCAAAACCGCGGAGCAATTTTACACCGGGCTCGGGTTTTCGCCGTTGCCGCAAAGTTTCTGGGAGAAATCAGATCTGTATCCGGTTCCGCCTGATTCGAAGCGGAAGAAAAACACGCACGCCTACTGCTTCCATATCGATCTTGAAAACGACATTCGGTCCTTGCAAAGCATCCAGTCAAATTCGCGGTGGTTTTTCACTGCGCATCATGAGCTCGGGCATGGCTACTATTTCAAGGCTTACACGCGGCCGGAGGTTCCGTACTCGTTGCGACTTGGAGCTGCGCCTGGATTCCACGAAGGTGTAGGCGAATTGATTTCGCTCGCCTCCAGCCAGGTCCCCTATCTGCAATCGCGCGGCGTTTTACCGCATGAGTTCAACGCGGACAAGACCGCGTTCCTTCTCGACGACGCGCTCGCCCGCTCGGTGCCGTTCATTTATTTTTCGTGCGGGACCATGCCGCATTGGGAAGCGGACATCTACGCGCGCAATCTACCACCGGACCAATGGAACGCGCGCTGGTGGAAATACGCCAGCGATTTTCAAGGTATCGAACCGCCGGAGCCCCGCGGCGAACAATTTTGCGACGCAGCCACAAAGACGCACATCAACGATACTCCAGCGTATTATTACAATTATGCGTTCGCGACTGTGTTTAAATTTCAGCTGAACGATTACATCGCGCGCAAAATCCTGCATCAGCCGCCGCAATCATGCAATTACGCCGATAACAAGGAAGTAGGCGCGTGGTTGAATAACATTCTGAAAAAAGGCGGCACAGAAGATTGGCGCAAAGTCTTAAAGGATGCGACCGGCGAAGATATTTCCACTCGCGCGATGATGGAATACTTCAAACCTCTGATGAGCTGGCTCGAGGAACAAAATAAAGGCCGGCAGATCGGCTGGGAATAGTTCAG
>DATFXC010000135.1:0-17801 GCA_035258625.1 Candidatus Udaeobacter sp.
CGGTAACGCAGCAAGCGCCACCGATAAGACGAAGAGCGGTAGGTAATATCGCGCATCTACAAGGTGGGAATTGTGACTTAAAATTGACGTTAGATAGGTCAGCCCTGCTAAAAAGCCGGAGAGAAGAGACCGGTTGGTCCGGATGAGGAACAGTCCTGTGATGGTGAGCAGGACGCATCCTGAGACAAATGAGGTGCCAGTGCCAAAAATGTTAGCGGCGTGATATCCCTCGGGACCGAACGCGATTTCTCTCCACAGCCTGTCGAGATTGCTTGGAATATAACGAGGCGAAAAAAGCAGGTGCTCGCTCCAATATGGAACCCAAAAGTCGTAGCCTGTTTTAAACGGCGAATGAAACTCTATCGTGTTTATTAGCAGCACGGGACTCGCAGCTAGCAAGAAAACTATTGCAACCGCAGCGCAATGAAGAAACCAACGGACTGGCGTCGGTCCGACTGGCAACAAAGCAATCGACAACAGCAACGGTGCAGAGAAAACCGATGGAATTCGAACATTTATTGACAAACCGAGAAGAACAGCCGATGGATAAATTTTCCAGCGGCGTCTCTCAGCCAGTCCCAAATATGCAAACATGAATGCGAACGCAATGAGCGCTGAAGCGCTGATGTCGCTCATCGACGAACGGCAGAAGGTGAAAAAAACTGGGAGGGTGGCCAGTAAAAGAACCGCGACTCCACCAGTGAGCAGCATCGCCAGATAGGTATAAAATCCAAACACGGCCAAGAGCAAAAACAGACCAATCGTTTGATTCGTTCTAAACGGTGCCAGGATGGAATCTGCGTTCGAGGGATCTTAAGCCAGAGAAGCATTAAAACTGGATAACCGAAGGGATATCTCGATGGGAGTTTATCATAGCCGATCTGTATCGAAGGCCATCCACCCTTGAGCATAGCTTTTGCCTGCGCGAAATACTCGACGGCGTCAGGATACGGCCCGAGATCGAGCAACTCCGTCTTTCGGTAATCTAGTCTGAGAACTGCAAAGTAATAGAAGATCAACGCGCAGAGAAGTAGCGAGAAGCCGACCATCAATGGCCCAAAGCCAAATTCGTTGTCAGCAAGTATTTTCATAACTCACGCAGTTCGCATTACCGGACGAATTGCTCTATAAGACTACCGAAAAGATGCACGAGCAAAAAATCCATCCTTACTGTATACTTTCTCTCATATCACAAGTCAGCTATCACATATCGCTTGTGCAGAGGGTTGATTCGATGCCACGTTTAGGGTGTCGTTATTCCACCCGATCCGTGGACTTGCTTGAAAGTGCCCCGATGCGAATGACAGCCCGATGAAGCTCTCCGTAGTCATTCCTTGTTATAACGAGCGACCAACGATTGAAAAACTTGTTGAAGCAGTGCGCTCGGCGCCAGTCGAGACAGTCGAAATCATTATCGTTGACGACGGATCGACCGACGGAACAAGGGAACTTCTTCAAGAGAAGCCTCCTGGGTGGGTTGACAAGCTGGTCCTGCAGGAACGCAACTTCGGTAAAGGAGCCGCATTACGCGCGGGGTTCCAAGCAGCTACGGGCGATTTAATCATCATTCAGGATGCGGACTTGGAGTATGACCCGAAAGAGTATCCGCTCCTTGTCTCACCAATCTTAGAGGATCGTGCCGACGTCGTTTTCGGTTCCCGGTTCATGGGCGGCCGACCTCATCGCGTGGTTTACTTCTGGCACATGGTAGGTAATCGATTTCTCACGTTGCTCTCGAACATGTTTACAAACGTGAACCTCACCGATATGGAAGCCTGTTATAAAGTTTTCCGACGCGAACTGTTAAATCATATTACTATCGAAGAGGATCGTTTCGGCGTTGAACCTGAACTTATCGCAAAATTTGCGCGGACAGGCGCCCGGATGTACGAGGTGGGCGTCTCCTACTACGGCCGCACATACGCCGAAGGGAAAAAAATTGGCTGGAAGGACGGCCTCGCTGCCATTTATGTAATCCTGAAATATAATCTCTTTCGTAGATAATCTTCCTGTGATGGAGAAAACAGGAGGGCGTCAGCTGGTAGGGAATACGCTGCCAGCTTCAGTGAGGTTCGCGGGATAGGTGAGCCTGTGGCGCGTTCACCTGTTGGAGTGCTCGGGTGGTTTGCAGGGCTCGTTGATATTGGCTGTCAAGATTCGCCACATATTCAACCCGTTGCATAAAGGTAGTCTCGATTTCATCCGCCGCGGCGCGCGCCGTCGAGGCAGCGCAAGGCAAGTGCAGCGCGCTGGTGCCGCTTTTCAAGCTCACACAATGATCAACTCCGCAGTACGCCGCGAATTTCGCCTCGAAATCCGCCGTCGCTGGTCCTTGAGCGAAACTGGTGGATTCGCAAATGCCTTCCAACGCCGCTAACACTTCAGTGCGAATGCTGTCGTATTGGGCATGAAGATCGAAGTACGGCACCCGGTCCATATCAGCTATGTTCAAATTGAAAAATGCGCGCGCAGGTTCGCTTCTTTTTCATCAATGTAGGCACAGTAAACAAATGTCATCACTGATCTGGGCATACTCACGTCTCCCAGGCTAATGTGAAACAATCCCAAAGTGGCGCAACAATATCGCGAAGTGTTACTGAGGCGACCGGATTGATAAGGCGACGAATCGTCGCAGCGAACAGGACAACTCTTCAAATCTGCTGCACCGTCTTGAAGCGGGAGCGCGAGAACAGAATAATGAAACCGAGCGTGACCATTTTGATTTGCGATTTGGGCAGAAGTAAGTTTAGCTAAGAAGGCGTCATGGTTATGATGCACGTGTGGTACACAGGAGGCAACTACGGCTACAGTTCCGTTTTACCTAGTGTTTAGAATTTTCGCGATTGCCGAGGCTTGATCGGCTGCATTCAAATGCGCAGTCCTATTACAACAAGGGAAGCCAAGCGGAACTTCGTCAGCCCATACAGCCGTTGGCACCGAAAAGACGCGTTGCCCAGCGAGCTAAACGGTACGCTTGCTTGCCAGCGGCTGCGTGAACCGCTTTTTGAGCCGGCGATCTTGCCCGGGTTTAAAATGCAGCGCGAAGATAAAATTTTCACTATTGGCTCGTGTTTTGCCCGCGGTGTTGAGCTCGCGCTGATTGGCCAGAAAATGGATGTGTTAAGCAAAGCTGCTGAGTTTGATTCGTTCCAGGCAATGAATGGCGAGCTGGAGTTGGGTTTCACCAACAAATACAACACGTTCTCGATCTATAATGAACTGCGTTGGGCACTAAACCCGGCGGCAGAATTCCCTCGCCAGAGCCTTGTTGATCTTGGAAATGGTATTTTCTATGATCCGCACACTAATCCGGCACTCCAGCTAGCCGGCCTTGAAGAGACGATTCATCGGCGTGAGATCATGCAGATGGTCACCCGCCGAATTTCGCAGTGCCGGGTCGTGATAATTACTCTCGGCTTGGTAGAAGTGTGGCGCGATAACATTGCGGATGTTTTCATTAATCAGCTGATTCCCGACCTACATAACAGTTATCCAGACCGTTACGAGCTTCACGTCACTAATTTTGTCGAGAATTTTTCGACGCTTGAACGCATTCACGCGCTCCTCAGCCAATTCGGTCACCAGGACGTACAAATCGTAGTGACGGTGTCGCCCGTGCCGTTGCAGGCAACCTTTTCTGGGGAAGATGTTGTAATTGCAAATACTTATTCGAAATCTCTGCTCCGCGCCGTAGCCCAAGAATGGGCTGCCGCGCATAAAAATGTGCACTATTTTCCAAGCTACGAGATCGTTCAGAACTCGGACCGGAAGCTGACCTGGGAGGAAGACATGCGGCATGTAAAAGGAAACGTCGTTCAGCACATTATGAGTCTTTTCTTGCGCAACTACTGTTCGGGGCTTCCAGTGACATCCTCCAAGCTGTGCGCTTCGCCAAACCCAGTGCCGCCTGGCATTGGCCCAGGCAAAACCACTATCAGTTGGTCCTCTCATGGCACCCCGGATGCGGCGATTTATGTGTCATGGGGCGGCATTGAAGAAGCTCTTTTTGCAGGTGGTTCGCACGGGTCGAAAGAGGCGTCTTGGATTGAGACAGGTGCAACATATGAGTTTAGTCTCTACACTGATCGCGATCGTAATTCACCGCTTGCACGAATCTCCGTGACACGCCCTCCGGCCGCGTCGGTCATTTCACGAAATCGCGACGGCGTAAAATCCGCTCGATTTCCGTCACAAACCAGATCCGAGTGACAGCGCTTTGATCGGCCTGGATCTCCCGTGGTGCGGCTGTTCATATTTTCTAAAGCACCGGGTACCTCAAGCCATTCCGTTTCATGAAAATGTATACACGGGCGCCGCATTCCGTTTTTGGCAGGACGCTCGATCTCTGGAATTTTCCTCCTAACATGACCTATCCATTCACTTCTCCTGTTCCGCAAAGTGACGAGTCCTTACGCTGGATTTATTTCCCACAAATCCTGCTCGGTTCGCAGTCGACAGCCCCGGAAAACGCTGGCATAGCTTGCTACCTGGTGCCGTCAGGGCTGTTCACTGAGGTTCGCAAGATGGGTCACCTACGGTGCTTTCGCCTGGCGAAGTCCTTGAACGGTTTGCAGGGCCCGTTGGTATTGGCAATCCAGAGTGGCGATGTATTGAGTCCGCTGCGCAAATGCGCTCTCCATTTCATCGACCGCAGTGCACGAGCCCTCGGCTGCTTGTTGGGTTTCCTCGAGATGCCGATTCAAACGCGTTGCCTCTTCGACTACCGTGGAATCGGTCGCGGAGTCGTCAGGTGTGAAATTCTCGGGCACATTGGAGCTATTGATACGTAGTTCTAGTGGCTCCAGACATTTGTCGGTGTAGGGCTCGTCGAGGTAGTCGAGCAATGATCTCATTGTCAACTCCGGATTACTGATCAGGTCAGCGTACCGGATGCGACGAACGACACTCGAACCATAGGCACGCTCGGCCATGAGGCACGCCTTAACGGTTCGGATCCAGTAGCGATAGGCTTCTTCTTGGTTTGCTACCAACTGAATTCCTGTTGCCTGATGGAAATTGACCATCGAGCGAACGACTGCCTGCACGTCCCGTAACAAATGGACAAACCGAGCTTGAGGAAAAAGCTTTCGTAAGCCGCAGATGTGGAAGGAATATTCCGGCGTTCCATCCACCCAACGTGTCTTGGGCCCCGCGGCTGTGCTTGTGGCTTCAAGCCAGCGCGGCTCAAGTTTCAATTGGATAGTTCGGGTTTCGCGTTTTATTTCGAGGTCCTTGCGATGGCGCACGATCAGGTCATTAATGCTCCGACCGAACGCAGTAAACAATTCATCATCGCGAATCTCCATCGCGCTCAAGATTGAATAGTCTCCGCGCGCCGTACCGATCTGTTGAGCCACGGCAACGTTGACCGCGAAATCACCCATCCAATTTGACTCAGGCACAGGGAAGATGTTGGGATGATGACCCAGGCACCAGGTGAGAATACTGGTCCCTGAACGCGGTGATCCTACAACGAAAATTGGTTTGTTTATCGTATTCTCCATTCCATCTCGCCGCTCGGTTCGCATGGGAATATGTTTGCCGCGCAATTCAATTATCTACACGAACCAATTGCGATTTGCACGCTCACTCAGTGGTCGCCAAATTGGGAAAAGGCATCGCGGCCGTACCTGTTCTCCACACCCCATCATTTCGAACTTGCTTCCGGCGAAGCAAAAGCACAATTTGGATTTTTCAGAAACGTGCTTCGCTTGTGCCTTGTACACCATGAGCCAGATCAAAATTGATCCAGGCGGAGCGTTCTCATTGGGCGGCGAAAACTTCGTGATTGAAGGAGATCTGCCGCCAGAACAACGGCGTCCTTCGAACTCGAACGCTTTTACAATTTTGAAAAACGAGCCTTATCTGCGCGTTTACGAGAATCTCGCCTCCAACTTCTCGCCAAGATCAATCCTTGAACTTGGGATTTTTCAGGGAGGAAGCTATGTGTTTCTCGACAAGCTATTCAAACCGCGGCGAATGTCCGCAGTGGACATTGGTCCACACGTTGTGGCGCCGTTAGTGCAGTATCTCTCACGTACGGAGAATCGATTCGTTCACTTCGCTACATCGCAACGTGATCGTGAGACTTTGAATCAGATCGTCTTCAATGAGCTGGCGAATGAGCTTGATTTTGTCGTGGACGATGCGTCTCACACGTATGAAGACACGAAAGCCTTCTTCGAGCTTCTCTTTCCATTGCTGCGTCCTGGCGGCATCTATGTGATTGAGGACTGGAGTTGGGCACATCAAGATAATTTCCAATCACCGGATGCTGCTTTTTCCAATCGCTACGCGTTGTCCAACCTTCTTTTCGAACAAATCATGCTGCTCGGCTCTACGTCGCTTATATCTGAGATTCGCATTTGGAGGTTTCTTTATCTAATCCGCAAGGCGAAGAGCGCCGTTTGCATGACCAAGAGTAGCTCCATTTTCGACCAAGTACTAAGCCGCGGCCGAAGACTGAGTTTAATCTAAGTCAGCCTGCGTTATTGATTTTGCGCAGGTCTTCGACGCATCCAGAAGCTGCCGCCTTTCCATGATGTTAAACTAGGGAATGTAGCCTTCAGATCCTGTTCGAAGCGGTACAGAAGATAGTTGTTCGCAATCAACACTTCGAACTCAGAATTAAAGCTCAGAAAAGCCTGCAGCAAATACTGTTCGGTCCAAAAGCGCAACTCGTCCATGACCCAGTCACGCCGGTAGTCAAAAGGCAGGAAGACATCATGGACGTGCACGATCACTCCGGGTTTGAGACGCGGCAACACTTCTAGGAACAGATAATTAACGTCACCACCGATTTTGACGTTATGGGAACTGTCGATGAACAGGATGTCGCCGGAGTTGAGTTGCGAGAAGAATTGCAGATCGATCTCCTGCACCTTTTTCTCGATCAGTGATTGCAGTCCCGGAAACCCTTTGCGAATAACCGCGTTGGGAAATGGCTCGATGCAGACCACAGCCGACTTGTTATTTTTGCTAGCGGCTTCGCCTAGTACAACGGAAGAAAACCCGCTGCCGATTTCTATGATCAGCTCCGGCTGAAAATGGCGGACCATGCAGTAAGCCACCAACACATCGATTCCACCAAACGGGCTCCTTTCTCCTGGCGGAGGTTCGGCTGGCAACTTCTCATATTCCTCACGGTAGTTTACAAAATGGTTTCGGAGCAGATCGAGCTGTGCCGATTCGTTCATATTAATGCCTACCAGCTCGCTCGGCTGGCTCCAGAGCCTTTCAGGCAACGATTCAGTGTCGGGGATCGGCTGATAGAAATGCGCCGGCGTCACGTGAAACCCATGTCGCTCCCACTCGCGGAACAAGTCGCGAAACTGCCGGCTCTTGAGGCAAATAGGGATTACCCCAGCGATGAACCGGGAAAGCTCCGCCACATCGATGTTTCCCCGTCTAGCTTCGCCCGCAATTTCGCGGAGCACCGCCGGTGCGGACTCGATTTCGCGCCTCGCTTTGACTGAGGCGATTGCTACGTCCGGGCGACTGGCCGGATAGAGACGAAACTCATAGACGGTGGAGTCCGCAATCCACGGAATTTCCACCTGCCCAGACGGTCGCCCTCGTGCCACGAGCTTCTCGTCATTTGCGCCAGTTGAAACCCGCACCTCCGCCCCAGTAGGATCATTCGTGTCCCAGGAGACAACGCAGAGTTGCCCGAAACAGACCGGATTCGGGCTTGCAGTTATTTTTCCGGTAATCTGTCCGGTTACTTCCCTATTCACTGGCAACCAATATCACCGTACAACAGCCAGGCCCTGCTCTGCCATTGACGGCGACGATTCCAAATGTTTCAGATGCTTCTCACTAAGCAGAAATTTCAGTTTCTCGCGCGCCGCCTCAACAGAATAGAGTTCACGCGTTTTCCGGATGCCATTTTCCGAGAGTCGGCTCCAAAGTTCTTCCGATTCGTAGAGCTCCATCAATGCCTCGGCAAAGTCTTCCGGCTCGTCTGCCACGAGGATCTCCTCGCGATCACGGAGTTCGGTTCCATCGGCAGCGACGGACGTCGCCACAACAGGCACGCCAAAAGCCATGCTTTGATTGATTTTGCCTTTGACTCCGGCGCCAAATCGTAACGGTGCGACAGACAGCTTTATGCTGTCGAAAAACGGCGCCGCATCCCGCTGCAATCCTGTGACAATGATCTTCTCATTTGCTAGCGCGACGATTTCCGGCGGTGCGTTATCGCCGATGATGTAGAATTTAGCGTCTCGAAGCCTGGCGCTCACTAACGGGTAGATTCTCTGCGTGAAGAACACGACCGCATCGACGTTGGGCTTGTGTTGAAAACTACCGATGAACAGCCAGTCCCGTCGGAGTGCGAACGGCGTCTTGGAGCCGGGCACATCGACAATGTTTGAGACCACTTGAATCGATTTGTGTGGCCACTTCTCCTGAAGCAACCGCTGCTCACTGCTGCTGACAACCCACGTCTCTTCGGATTGATCGATTAACTCATATTCCAATTGTTCCGTTTCCTGCGCTTTGCGCTCCATTTCAGGGTCGCCGGTCACGCGTGCCTCACCCGCTTCGCGAACAAAATGAAGATCTACCGTATCAAAAATAATCCGGCTTTGAGGCGCGAACTGGCGAACATCCGTAATATGTTTGCGCGCAAAGTGACACCGGCTCAGCACAACGACGTCGAACTCGCCCCCGTGCGATATGAGGAAGTCGCGTACTCTCTTAACGTAAGGATGATAGATGACCTCGATCCCGCGCTTTTGCAGCTCGGCTGTGTAAGGCTGCCTGTTCGCCAGATTGTCGGGAATGAAAGTGACGCGGTGACCGAGAGCGTGCAGGAGTTTCAGGATTTGAAACATTCGCAGCGAACCCGAGTCCCGATCCGCCATTGGCAGGTGATGATCTAGCACCAGGATTTTTTTGCCGCCGGGCGCGGACTTTTTTAAAGATGCCACGTCACCATTTACGGGTTTTGTCATTAGTTCATCGGCCCAGGTTTCGGCAAAGATCGAGCGATTAACGTTTTGATGTTGTTTTGCGCCGGTTGAGAGATCAGTGCCGCTCGTGCCCCCCTCATAATGGATAACTTCGCTTAGCGGTTGGTAGAAAACCATGAACCCCGCCCGACGAACCTTGAAGGCAAGGTCGGTATCCTCGTAATATGCCGGAGCGAATCGTCGATCGAACCCCCCCACTTTGTGAAATAGCGCGCTCGGAATCATCAGCGCAGCCGCTGAGCAATAATCCACCTCGCGGAGATAATTGTATTCAGGCTTTTGCGGGTCATCGAACTTACCGAAATTCCATCCGGAACCATCCTGCCAGATAATTCCGCCAGCCTCCTGCAAGCGCCCATCCGGGTAAAGCAGTTTCGAGCCGACGATGCCTGCCTTTGGCTCTTCGGCGAAAGTGTTCAGCAGGGCGCTCAACCAGCCCGCCCGAACAAGTGTGTCGTTGTTGAGGAAAACAAGATATTTGCCGCGCGCTTTTTCCGCGCCGCGGTTGCAGGAAGCGATGAAGCCAGAGTTGGCTTCATTCCGGAGATAAACGATTCCAGGAATGCGTGGGACAGCCTCAGCAGTCGCATCCGTCGAGTCGTCGTCAACGACGATGACTTCGAAGACTTGCGTGCTGTTATGTTCCTGAAGCGATGCAAGGCAAGCCTGGGTGAAGCGAAATTGGTTAAACACGGGAATGATCATTGAAACTGCGACTTCCTCATGAACTGGAAACTCAATCGGACGCGCAGGCATGGGCGGCTCAACAGGCGCCAATCTTTTCGCAGGGACAGAAACCGCGCCCGAAATCAGCGCCTGGATTTGGTTGTCAATCGCAGCAACTTCCGGATGGTTGGCCCGCCACTTCTGATACGCTGAGACGATCTTTTCCAAATGCCCGTAGCCCAGCAATGCTCGCGATTTTTGCGGAGCAAGTTTTGCCTTTAACGCCGCGACCGGGTTTGCAATTTGCCAGCGTGCCGAAGAGGGAAGCCGTGCTGCCGCCTCATCAGCCTCATCTAAGAAACGGCAAAGTCTCTCGGTGGCCTTCAGTTGCAGACGCAAACGCTTTTGCAGCTCTTCGTCGCGCGCTTCGGCCTCCGCCAGACTAATGCTCTTTTCCCGAAGCTGCATACTGAGTTCCTCGACTTGCTCCTTGTGGCGCGCCTCGGCCTGCGCGAGGAGCTCGGCGTAAAGATGCTCAATCTGCGCGATGCGTTCCGGAACAAAAGTGTTCAGCCTGCTGATGGAACCGGGAAGCAAATCGTCACCGCTGGATGAAACCTTCGCCACATAGCCCTTGTTTGCTTTGCTCGGAGAGGCTTCGGCAAGTAAGGCTCGATAAAGGTCGATCACTTCCGGGGCGACTCGAGCATCGATCAGCTGCTCGATTGTGAAATGCGTGTGGCGTTTTCGCGGCGCGACTAGAGCAGCGGCGCTACGTGCTTTTGCGTCCGGCAAACCGATAAAGTTCGTGATCCGCCGCAATTCCAATTCGGGCTCTTGGAAAAACAAATCGTATTGGGTGATCAATTGGTCTTTCCCGTTTGCTGTTTCAACCAACCGCCGGTTGTAGATTTCCCACAGCCGTAAACCAAACGAATACGACGTTCCATTTCGTTCCCGCATCGAGTGCGCGACTTCGAGCGGGTTTCGCACGACTATGACGGTTTTGAGTCCCGGCAACTGCTCCTGCCAGAACGCCAGCGTTAGGCTGTTGCGCGGATCTTTCCAGCCCCATACCCTTGCCGGATTGAATTTTTCGATGAGCAGCCGCGCTTTGAGACGCAACGGATCCAATCGCGGATCCGTGAACCTCTCCTCCGCTCTGGGCGGCAGGTCCCACGCGCCGCCGAGCTCGCTGAGTAATTCGTCGTTCAAGGTCACGAACCCTAAATGCTCCCAAAAACCTTCGGGGTTATCCGCTTGCGGTGGCATCAACTCCGACTCCGGTCCAAGTTCTAAGCCGCAGCAATGAAGAAGCCGCGTCACCATACTGGTGCCTGAACGGTGCGCGCCGGCAATGCAAATCGCCGTCTGGGTTTCAGCGATACTTTTCACGCAAAGGCCTTATACAACGATGCTCCGCTGGGTGCGTCAAGCCGATTGCTCCGCTGGGCGACTGCTGCAAAATCTTCATCGCGCGAATAGTAGTCCACATCTAGGTTGCACAGTGCTCCAGCGAAGTGACGGCCGCACGCCAGACGAGATCCGACCGATCAATTTCGAGTTGAATGTGGCGCCACATGCGAGCGGTTCGGTGCTCGTTTCGATGGGTAAAACGCGTGTGATCTGTGCCGTCACCATCGAAGAAACTGTGCCGCGCTGGATGAAAGAACAGGCCGTGACCGGCGGCTGGCTCACGGCTGAGTATTCCATGCTGCCGTATTCGACGCAGCCGCGTAAAGCGCGCGACATCACAAAAGGCCGCATCGATGGTCGCAGCGTCGAGATTCAACGTTTGATTGGCCGATCATTGCGCGCAGCCATGGACCTGGAAAAACTCGGACCGCGAACGATCTGGGTCGATTGCGATGTGCTGCAAGCCGACGGCGGGACGCGCACGACCGCAACCACCGGCGCAAGCCTGGCATTGGCCATCGCTTGCCGGAAATTTGTGAGAGAGAAAAAGCTCGATGCGCCGCCGATGAAAAGATTAGTCGCCGCAGTGAGTGCCGGTATTCTGGATGGACAGGCGATTGTCGATCTCAGCTACGACGAGGACAAACTAGTTGCCGTTGATTTCAATCTGGTCGCAACCGAAGATGGCGAATTCGTAGAAGTCCAAAGCTCGGGAGAAGAAGCGACGTTTGCCGGCTCGCAACTGGATGAAATGCTTGCTCTCGGGCGAAATGGCATCAGCGCGCTCATCGGCGCACAGCGCGCCGTCTTGGCGCGAATCATGGTGACGCCGCCGGAAAATCAATTGTAGGGTGTCTGCGTCAGACGCCGGCTAATTTTCTTGCGTTGGCGTTTCACGGATGGAGCCGGCGGGCGCCAAGAGACATAGACGGCAAGCGCGACAGGATGAGCGAGCTGGCGCGAGCCAATCAAACGCCCTACAATACTTGCCCAAGTGAAACGGGCGCTGATTACCGGCATCACCGGCCAAGACGGAAGTTATCTGGCAGATCTGCTCCTGGAAAAGGGATACGAAGTCCACGGGATCATTCGCCGCGCCAGCACCTTCAACACTTCGCGTATTGATCACCTCTACGCCGATCCACACGTGAACGGCGTCCGAATGTTTCTGCACTACGGAGACCTCAGCGATTCGGTGAATCTGGTGAAGCTTCTTTACGAATTAAAACCCGATGAGATTTATCATTTGGGCGCACAAAGCCATGTGCGCGTGAGCTTCGATATTCCTGAATACACATCCGATGTTACCGGCGTAGGCACGATCCGAATCTTGGAGGCAATCCGCGAAGCCGAATTGCGCTCTCGTTTTCTTCAGGCATCCAGCAGCGAAATGTTTGGTAAGGCTCAAGAGGTGCCCCAAAACGAGAAGACACCGTTCTGGCCACGAAGCCCGTATGGTGTAGCCAAAGTTTTTTCGTATTGGGCAACTGTGAATTATCGGGAGAGCTACGGTCTGTGCGCCAGCAACAGCATCATGTTCAATCATGAAAGCCCGCGGCGCGGCGAAACTTTCGTCAGTCGCAAAATTTCGCGTGCAGTCGCTGCAATTAAGCATGGGCTGCAAAAGGAATTGTTCCTCGGCAATCTCGACGCAAAACGCGACTGGGGATACGCGCCGGAGTACGTCGAAGCTATGTGGCGAATTATGCAAATCGGACAAGGCGACGATTTCGTGTTGGCAACCGGCGAAACGCACAGTGTACGCGAGTTCGTCGAAGCTGCCTTCGCGCACGCCGATCTCGATTGGAAACAATTCGTAAAGCACGATCCGCGCTACGAGCGTCCAGCAGAGGTGGACTTTTTACTCGGTGACGCGTCGAAAGCGAAAAAGATTCTTGGTTGGGAACCCAAGGTACGATTTCACGAGCTCGTTCGCATCATGGTGGACGCGGACATGGATTTACTTTCGCCCAAGACCCCGAGGGAGCACATCGGGAAACTGCCGTGAGGTAGGGTCGGTGCGCTGCGCCGACCGGACGCCGCAGCACGGCGTCCTTAACGCATTACAAATGGCGCCGTGTTCGCCGGCGACATTGAATGGCCTGAGGCGAGACCCGGAATTGCGCTGATGAGCGGCGCGTCCACGATCGTCACTGCTGCACCGACCCCTACGATGTTGTACAATTGAATGATGTCACTCGAGCGCATCCGGATACATCCATAGCTCGCAGGCATCCCGATAAGCCGTTCTTCCGGTGTCCCGTGAATGTAGATGTACCGGCCAAACGCATTAGCGTTTTGCGCTTCGCGTCCTCGCAACCAAAGAATGCGCGTGACAATGGGATCGCGACCGGGAGAATTCGGCACCACAACCTCGCCTGTGCGGACCCGATCCTTGAACACGGCGCCAGGCGGCGCATTATCGCCGATCTTTTGTGCGACCTCCAATTGGCCCAAGGGCGTGCGGCTGCTTCGCAGGTAATCGCCCAATCCGAATTTTGAAGTCGAAACCGGATAGGTCGCCATGAGGGTGCCGCGGTCGAGAACGGCTAGCTTCTGCTCGCGCGTGCTGACAACGATGTGATGCTGGGTGTCCGGCGCTACGCAGGATGCGAGAAGGAGACCAAGAAGCAGGAGGTAATTGTTGTGTCTCATGCACGATTAAACCTGAAAAACTTCTCTGCGGTTTCGGTGGTTGCTTCAGCAATTTCTTCAAGCGAAACGCCTCGTGCCGCCGCGATCGCTTCGGCTACGATGCGCGTATGCGCAGGTTCGCAGCGCTTTCCTCGAAATGGCGCGGGCGCTAAAAACGGGCAATCAGTTTCGACCATAAATTTCCAGACCGGGATTTCTGCCGCGACCTGTCGCACGGCTACGCCGTTTTTGAAAGTGACAATTCCCGTGAAGGAAACGATGTGATCGAGATCGAAAACTTCATTTGCCTGCTCGAAGGTCCCGCCGAAGCAATGAAAAACACCGCGCACTTTGCCTGTGTACGGCCGCATGATTTCAAGTGTGTCCTCCCATGCGTCACGTTGATGAATCACGACGTTGAGTCCAAGCTCGACCGCCAGATCGAGTTGCTGCTGGAACAAACTTGCTTGTTTCGATTTGTACGCGCCGTCGCGAATTTGCGCTTCGATCTCTTCATCGGTCTCGCTTCGCAGAGCAGTCATAACCTGCACCTGCTCTTCCTTCGCCACCTTTTCACTGGGCAAATGATGATAATCCAAGCCCGTCTCGCCAATCGCCACGACCCGCGGGTTCTGTGCCAGCTCGCGCAGCGGCGTGATCACATCGTCCTCCGCCTCATCAACCTGACTGGGATGAACACCAATCGCTGCGTAAATAGCTGGATAGTTTTGCGCGAGTTCGATCGCCTGCCGGCTGCTCTCGATTGACGTGCCGATGGTGATAATGCGGTTTACCTCAGCCTGCTCCGCGCGGCGGAGTACATCCTCGAGATCATTTGCGAACTCAGGAAAATCGAGATGTGCATGAGTGTCGATTAGCATTGTTGTCGTTCCTAGCGGAGGCGAGGAATCTCCGATTCTCTTCCGGAAGATTCAATCCAGACACGTCTCGACTTCGCTCGACATGATCGAGAATCCACATGTGCGTGAGTGTCCATTAACATCGATTCATTGTAGGGCGTTTGTGTGAAACGCCAAATTCTCTGGGCTGGCCTGAATCACCTGAAACTAGTTGTCCGGGCTGACATTCGCGACCAGTAGTAAGGGAAAGCGGTAATGTCCCCGACGCGCTACACCGTGACGGTAGTAATGTTGTGCTGGCAATCATCGCGTTGTTTGTCGCCTGCTGCTGAGAGGTGAGGGCTGCACGTCCCCCATGAATGCGATAAAAATAAGATCTGTTGAAGAGCAGGAGATTGATCACCTGGCTAGGCTTTGGTATGTGGGCTGGCAGGACGCACACGCGCAGATTGTCCCAGCCGAATTGCGTCGGTTACGTTCGTTGGATAGCTTTAAACATAGACTTCAATCGGCACTCCGCGACACCCGCGTTGTAGGACCGCTCGGCAGGCCGCTGGGGTTTTGCACCACCAAGGGGAACGAGCTCTACCAAATATATGTCTCGGCGGAGGCACGAGGGACAGGGGTGGCGGCCGCATTAATGACTGACGCGGAGACTCGCCTCGAGAAGGGCGGTTTCGACGTTGCATGGCTGGCGTGCGCCATCGGGAATGACCGAGCTGCACGGTTTTATGAAAAGTCTGGTTGGCGTCGCGTCGGTGTCGTCGCTTACCAGGCAGAAACAGCGGCCGGAACTTTTCCGCTAGAGGTCTGGCGCTACGAAAAAAATCTGAGGCAAATTTCACGAAGCGCACGAATTGATTCCAAGACCGAGAGATTCGTGACAATTCGGTCTGAAAGGAAAAATTTGTCCCGAGCGTTTTGGTTCGTTCGTTGTAGAGATGAAGCAAAGGAGAGAAAATATGCAAAAAATTACTCCCTTCTTGTGGTTTGATGATCAGGCCGAGGAGGCGGCGAAGTTTTACACATCGGTCTTCAAAGACTCGAAGATCGGGCGAGTTCTTCGTTACGACGAAAACGCGGCGAAAGCTGCTGGCGGACCAGTGGGATCGGTGTTGACGATTGAATTCGAAATCGAAGGTCAGAAGTTCGTTGCGCTTAACGGCGGACCGCAGTTCAAGTTCAATGAATCGGTCTCATTCGTCGTGAACTGCGAAACCCAGGACGAAGTGGATTGCTTCTGGGACAAACTCATTGCCGATGGCGGACAAGAATCAGCGTGCGGCTGGCTGAAGGACAAATTTGGTTTGTCGTGGCAGATCACCCCAACTGTTTTGATCGACTTGCTGCACGATAACGACGCCGACAAAGCGGGAAGAGTGATGAAAGCGATGCTGCAAATGCAGAAGATCGATATAGGCAAACTGCAAGACGCGTACGCAGGGAAATGATCGTGATGACTCCGATGGGTTCAGCGAAATCGAAACCAAGAACAATTGACGAATACCTGAAGAACGCTGAGGACGATCAGCGGCGCGTCTTGAATAAGTTGCGTCAAACCATTCGCGCTGCAGCTCCGGAGGCACAGGAATGCATCAGTTACGGAATTCCCGCGTTTCGCCACAACCGACGTTCATTGGTTTTCTTTGGCGCGTGGGCAAGTCATTGCGCGTTTTATCCAGGTAGTGCCGCCACGTTGAAGAACTTTCGGAACGAGCTAAGGAATTTTCAAACCAGCAAAGGCGCGATTCGCTTCTCTCCGGACAAACCGTTGCCGGTCGCGTTGGTGAAGAAGCTGGTCAAAACGCGAATCGCAGAGAACGATCGAGCAAACAAAAAGAGGAGAAAATCATGAGCACAGTCAGAGTCTTGGTCGGCACACGAAAAGGTGCGTTCGCCCTCACGTCAGATGGTGCGCGTAAACGATGGAAAGTAAGCGGCCCGCATTTCGCGGGTTGGGAAATTTATCACATGAAAGGTTCGCCGGTTAATCCCGACCGGATCTACGCGTCGCAGACGAGCGCTTGGTTCGGGCAAATCATTCAGCGTTCCGACGACGGTGGCAAACGGTGGCACACGCCGGGAAGCACTCCGGAGGAATTGCAAAGCTCTGATGGCATGCCGAAAGGCGAAAGCAATAAATTCGTTTACGACGCTTCGCCTGAAACGGGGAAACCGCTCACGACCCACCAGTGGTACGACGGCACTCAGCATCCTTGGGAATTTAAGCGCGTCTGGCATTTGGAACCATCGCTGCACGATCCCGATCACGTTTATGCGGGCGTAGAAGATGCTGCGTTATTTGAGTCGAGGGACGGAGGAAAATCGTGGCAGGAACTCGCCGGGTTGCGTGGCAACGATACCGGTCCGAAATGGCAGCCAGGCGCGGGCGGGATGTGTTTGCACACCATTCTTCTTGATCCGAACAATCCGGAGCGAATTTCCATCGCCATCTCGGCTGCCGGCGCGTTTCGCACCGACGATGGCGGAAAGACGTGGAAGCCGATCAATCGCGGGCTGCACTCGCAATACATTCCGGATCCCAACGCGGAGGTCGGTCACTGCGTGCATCGGATCGCGATGCATCCCTCGCGCCCGAACACCTTGTTCATGCAAAAGCACTGGGACGTGATGCGCAGCGATGATTCCGGCGAATCATGGCATGAGGTCAGCGGCAATTTACCGAGCGATTTCGGATTTCCGATTGACGTTCATGCGCATGAGCCGGAAACGATTTACGTCGTACCGATCAAGAGTGATTCGGAGCATTACCCGCCCAGCGGCAGATTGCGCGTGTATCGAAGCCGGACAGGTGGCAACGATTGGGAAGCCCTAACGAAAGGTCTGCCGCAACGCAATTGTTACGTGAACGTGTTACGCGACGCGATGTCCGTCGATTCGCTCGAGCCTTGCGGCGTTTATTTCGGAACCACCGGCGGCCAGGTTTACGCCTCGGTGGATGCGGGCGATAAATGGAAACCAATCGTGCGCGATCTGCCTGCGGTGCTATCGGTAGAAGTGCAAGCATTGCCATGATACGCGTTATTCTTCCGCCTAATCTGCGGACGTTGGCGCATGTCGACGGTGAAGTAGGACTTGAGCTCAACGGAACGCTAACTCAACGCTCGCTGCTGGACGCGGTCGAAGCGAAATATCCGATGCTGCGCGGGACAATGCGCGATCATGTGACGCAGGTTCGTCGGCCAATGGTTCGATTTTTTGCCTGCGGCGAAGATTTGTCTCATGAATC
>DATFXC010000136.1:0-6507 GCA_035258625.1 Candidatus Udaeobacter sp.
GACCGCCACACTGGATGCGCCGTACATTTCTACGGAAACCGCCGAACTAAGTTTCGGTGTCCGGCCTAAAAATGATGGTAAATCGCATTCAGTCTTGAAAGGACGGGTCCTTCCAGACCCCAAACGCCTTGGCGGGTCATCCCGACCGTCCTCGTTTTCTAGATGGGTTTGTACCTCGATGCTCCACAGCAGGACGCTTGGGCCGTTGGGCGCTAGCACTTTACGACAATCGTCCTGAGCATTCTGCTGTGCATTGCTACGCAAGCCGTTATACTCCCTAGTAAATGAGCGTTTTACTGCCACAGAAGGATTCAAGGCTGCTCAGCAGCCAAGCAACGCACTTGTCGTTCGGACATCCTAGGACGTGTTGTCAGAATTGTTGTCAGACCCCGCTATGATCGGGGATTTTTGCGACGTAATCGGGCCGGCGGGATTCGAACCCACGACCTCTTGAACCCCATTCAAGCGTTCTACCAAGCTGAACTACGGCCCGATTTACCTCTGAAAGTTGTGACACTCGCCCCCATTTGGCTAGGTAATTTGTGGCCTTCGCGGGCCCAAAACGGTGCCGCAGGAGCCGCCAGGAGCCAGCACGAAAAGGTCGGCGACTTGTAACAAAACTCGTAGCAAAAGTTGTAGCATCCCATTCGCTTCAAGAATTAGCCCAAGTGTTTGATTCCTGCTAGGAAAATAGCCTCGATTAAGTAAACGTAATACCCTAAAATGGGGCTTAACTTGTAACACAAGTCGTAGCATTTCTCGAAGTAAACATAGCGGTCGTGCGTGCAGACGCTTGATCGCCAATGACACGTCAGAGAGTATTTGGTCTAATTGCAAAGTACAGATTGCTGTCAATACAGATAAAGCTGTGATCTGACGCTGGCAACGCGGCCAATCGTATTTCCCGTGTTGACTCGTTTGGTCGTTGCGCCGATAGGAACCAGTAGCAGAAGGAGATCAATCATATGTTCGTGTTAATTCGTCACAAAGTCGCGGACTTCGCAAAATGGAAGCCAGTTTACGATGGCCATCTTCCAGCACGTCAGAAAGCCGGTCTGAAGGAAGTCCATCTCTTGCGCAACAACGACAATCCGAATGAGGTGATCCTGCTCTTTTCGGCGGAAGATCTCGACAAGGCGAAAGCATTCGTTGCCTCCGATGATGTACACCAGACAATGCAGAGGGCGGGAGTGAGCGACGAGCCGGATATCTATTTTCTCAAATAGTGGCTTTCAAGCCATTTAAACTAACTGTAGGCGTCGCCTGATACGCAGATCGCAGATTCAGGTTCAACAACGCAGTCAGCTTTTCATCGCTGCGCACGATAAAGCGTCCCGCGCCCTTGCGCTCTGCGGCGGCAACCCAAAATTGTTGGCCGTCATGATCCGTACTTTGAGATGCAGCCGCAACGCCAACCGGCTTTGCCGATATTGTCAGCGATGGTTTCCCAAGCCTTCACGCACAGCGGCTTCACGGCTGTTTTTCCTCACAGAGTTTCTGGAAAGCGGGATCGGCGCGTAAAGGATCCCAGATCGGATCGATCCTTAAAAGGGCTGCCGTAACAGAGGTATTGTAAATCAAGCTAAAATATGGCGTTTGTAGCAACTGTGTGAGAGTTGAGATCGCGCGACTATTCTCGCCGAAAGTCATCTGGATTAACGCCAGACCTTCTTCAAAGTTAGGTCCCTCCACCCGGTCTTTAGCACTCGGCAAAAGCATGATTGCGCGTTGGATTTCGGTCATCGCTGAGTTCTTTTGCCCGAGGACGGCATCAGCCAGAGATAATGATTCCGCCAAGTCCGCGTTATCCGGTTCGCTCTTGGCGCGTTGCGCCAGCGTATTGCGCGCCTGTTCAGCGGTCACCTTTGCCCCAGCCGTATCGCCGGCAAGGCGCTGAGTCCAAGCCAGCATGAGCTGATTACCGGCTTTGTCGATCTCAGAAGCAAAGTGGAATTGAGCCTGGCGCGCTTGCAGCAACCGAATGGACTCACTGTGATTCCGTTCAAGTCTCAACTGGATAATTTTGATTCTGAAGGCAAGGCCAGACAGTTTGTCAACGTTTACTTGTGATAGCAATTTAGCCGCTTCTTCCAGGTTACCATCAGCCTGATAAATGCTGGCCTTTGCCGCAATTATGACCGGATCATTTGGCGTGATATCCAGTGCCCGATCGTAGAGCTTTAGCGCGGCTGGGAATTGTCGAAGGCAGGTGTAAGTGTCTGCCGCGGGCATGAGTAACTCCACATTCCGTGGGTCCAAGGCGAGGGCTTGCTCGAGGTAGGCAATGCTCTCATCCCAGTTACCCTCGCGTCGGGCAATTAGGCCGAGGGCATTTGGGACCTCGCTGCTGCCCGGTAACATTTTTCCGACGAGGGTGAACGTAGATTTGGCGAGCCCGTAATCCCGCAAGACCAAATATTTGTAATACCCCAAGGCGAGCAAGGTTTCGGGCGAGTTCGCCTGCAAATTTTGCGCGTTCTCCAACGCACTCTTCGCCGCATCGCGACGACTAGCCGTGGTGTCGGCGCGGAGAAAGTAAAGAGTCGCGTCCGCCTGAGAAAGCCGCGCCCACGCAAGCGCAAAATTGGGGTCAAGCTGCACCGCCCGCTCGTAAAAACCGGCGGCTTCGAAATTGTCGCGCCCGTAAAAGGAAAAGGCCAGGCCACGCAAATATGCATCGTAAGCCTCTGGGTTGTTCGTTGCTTTAACAGTCAGCGCTTGCTCCTCGTGACTGCTAAGCTTCGCTTGTAACTGCTCCGCAATCGTTTTGGCGATCTCACTTTCTACGACCAAGATGTCGGTGAGCTTCCGATCGTAGGTGTCGGACCACAGATGCGAATCGCTCGCTGCTTGGATGAGGTTCACGCTGACGCGGACTGTGTCGCCAGCTTTTTGAACGCTACCCTCAAGAATGTTCGCTACGCCGAGCTGGTTCGCGATCTCGGATAGATTGCCCGGCTTGCTCTGATATCGCTGTGTTTAGGTGCGCGAGATTACTTTTAGGTCCGCGATCTTGGCTAGGCGCGTCAGGATCTCCTCCTGGATACCTTCCGCAAAATAGGCGTTTGCTTTGTCCTCACTCAGATTTTCAAACGGGAGGACTGCGATGCTCTTTTCCGGAGACGAAGAAATTGCGGGCGAGACTTTTGGATGCAAGCGTTGGAAAAGCAGGGCCGCGATGACGAGCAACAGGACCGCGATGATTTAAAAATCAAGTTTGCGACCGGTCTTGCGCATAATCGATTTACTAAGATCGACATCTTCCGTGCGCTTGATCCCTTCCGGCGTCAGTTCAAAAGCCCAGGCCAGGATCAGCGAAATTGGAAAACCAATTATGAGGAGCAACACCACTAGGCGGACTCCCCAACTCGGGATGTCGAAGAACGGAAAAATCTGGCTGGCAATCTGCATGAGAAGCCAGGCTACGACAGCATAGGCGATGGCGACTTTGTAAACATTGCGCCGCTTCAGCTCGGTCAAAAACCTCGTTGGATTCACTCTCTGAGCGCGTTGACGAAGCACTCGCCCCCCCGGCAGGATTCTACCTTGCTGGGTGAGACTTGAAAAGCCTGGTGAGCTTTTATCCAGCGCTCGGCTGCCTTCGTTGCATATCGGCGGGTCCTTCTTAGCCCCTGGCGCGCCTGCGGGTCATTCCGACTGTCGTCGAAATCTAGATAGTATCGTCGCTGCACTGCTCCACAGCAGGACGCTTGGACCGTTGGGCGCTAGCGCTTTACGACAATCCTCCTGTGCATTCTGCTGTGCATCATCCTGTACAGGTCTCGCGGGACTAAAAATCAGCGTTTTCTGTCCTAAATCCGCCTTAAACGCTGCGTGGGCGGACTTCGTAAGCGTGGATTCTTCCAATTTTGTGTTGCGAATCTGTTGCGAAATGGACTTTAAACTCGTTTTTCTATTGGCAGCGCGTACGGCGAGTCGAACCCGTGCACCAGCCTTGAGAGGGCTGTGTCCTAACCACTAGACGAACGCGCCGCAAACAGGATCCGTGTAGAATTACTGCATCGTGTGTGGGCTGGCAAGACGCACTCAGGAGCCCGCTCGCAGCAACGAGTGCGTCTATTCGCCTTGATCACCGCCACCATCATCGTCGTTCATGTCTTCGCCCTCGTCGTCCGGAGCGTCTTCCATGCTGGCGTCATCGGCGGAGTCCACTTCTGTGTCGGTATCTTCCTCGGCAGCGACGTCATCTTCGTCGGCGTCGGACATGTCGAAGGATTCATTTTCAACATAAGCTGGCTTTTTCTGAGCGCTTTTCTCGCCGTCAGCGGGCGTGTGGTCTGGCTTCGTAGCGCGTGCCACAGCGAAAAAGCTCAGTGAAAGGCAGAGCAGGAGTCCAACGAATTTTTTCATAGGCGCGCAGCCAGCGTCTCAGGAGGTCCACCAACTGTCAATCAATGACTAGATTTGTGAGGCGGCAAACGCGTGCTTGCTTTACGAGTCGCAGCCAACGCGCGATGGTCGCGCGCCTGTGAAAACAAACAGCGTACCGCTGTACAAAACGTGGCGACCGAAGGTGGGATGGGCTGTCCCATTGGCGTGGCTGACGCTTTGCATCGTTTGGAGCTCCACCTGGCTTGCGATTAAGGTCGGATTACGCGACCTGCCACCGATTTCATTCGTGGCGATTCGGTTTCTGATAGCGATCGCAGTGCTGGTGGCTGTCTCGACCGGGCGGACGCGTTTGCTTCCACAGCGGCATAACGATTATTCCGTTTTAGCTATCACGGGAATCCTGATGTTCGCTGTGAACTACACGCTGCTGTTCTGGGCGGAGTTGCACGTCTCGTCGGGTCTTGCGGCGGTGCTGCAGGCAACCATTCCAATTTTCGGCATGGTCTTTGCCCACTGGATGCTGCCGGATGAACCACTGCGCTTCCAAAAGCTCGCCGGCGCAATCATTGCACTCGGCGGCGTGACCGTGATTTGCGGTCGGCTTCTCGGTTTCAATGGTCCCCTTGCTTTCTGGGGCGGCGTGGCAGTTGTTGTTGGAGCCGCGAGCGCGGCGTTCGCAAACGTGCTGGTTAAGGCACGCTCGATGCAGCTTGCGCCCGCCATGCTGGCTGCGTGGCAGATGATTTTCGGAATCGCGCCGTTGTTACTGCTCGGATTCGTCATCGACGGCAACCCGACGCGCTTTCACTGGACTGCCACGTCCGTGTTCTGTCTGCTGTATCTGGCTGTCATCGGCTCCGCGCTGACGTTCCTGCTTCTTTACTGGCTGCTACCTCGGCTGACTGTGGCGCAACTGCAAAGTATCTCGCTGATAACCCCTCCCGGAGCCGTCATGCTCGGCTGGTTGTTAGGCGGCGAAACATTTCCGCTCTCTTCCCTGGTAGGCACTGCTCTGGTTCTCGTCGGCGTCTGGATGATCTTCCGAAAAGCGCCTGCGCCGGAACCGCTGATTCAAGAAGGTTAGTTACTGGCAAGTAAGCCCTTTCACCACGATCTTTTCGGAGAAGGATGATGGGGCGCCGAGATGTTGTGCGCATAGCCGTTAGGATTGTAGCGCGATTCAACGTCGATCTTCTCCACGACACTTCGATCAGTTAGAGCGTTAGCCAGGGTTCCGGGCATATCCCGCTTGGTTGCGAATTCGTTTTCGCCGGTGCATAACAAGCTTAAACTGTAGGAAGCGCAACGCCGATGTGGCGGAATGGTAGACGCAACGGACTTAAATGCGCTGATATGCTAGGTAGAAATCCGTTGTAGCTGTTTTGTAGCTACTTTTGGCAAAACTTTCAGCGGATTCGCTGTACGTGGCTTAAGCGATCGCTCCACCTCAGACTTAACGGACTTCTGTCCGAATGCGTCCATCCCGCCTCTCAGGATCGCGCCAGCCGCGCCGATGGTTGCCGGATGATCGAAAAGAAACCAGCCGCGACGCCATCAACGATTCCTACACGCTTTACGGCGCACGGTGCAAACCTTCATCGCCTGCTCGTGCTGCGCTTATCCGCAACACATTCCCGGCCCGGTGTGATTGAATGCCGCCATGAACACCGGCGAACTAAGCCCAACCGCAGCCGAATTAGACGAAGAAATGTTCGTCTTTAATTACGAACATTCGTATAATTCTCGTTGGGCGGGCAAGAGTGATGATCGAGTCGCTTGAAGATGCGAACGCGTTTGCGAAATGGTGGGCGGCCGCTTGGAACCGTCGTGACATCGAGCCGGTGCTCGAGCACTTCGCTGAAAACGTGGCCTTCACGAGCCCGACGGCTCTTGCAGTCGCTGGTGTTTGCACCGTGAACGGAAAGGAGGCGCTTCGTGGGTACTGGTCACAGGCCCTCACCCGTATCGGATCTCTTCGCTTCATCGTGGATCGCGTCGTATGGGATTCTCAGAACCGGGAGCTTGCCATAATTTACACTTCAGAAATCGACGGAACTACAAAGCGGGTTTCCGAGAACCTCACGTTTGACCGAGCGGGACGTGTAGTGACGGCTGAAGTGTTTCATGGCGTGACAAGACAACCTTGACCGGGTT